>JBAVVF010000865.1:0-2755 GCA_049697155.1 Anaerolineales bacterium | reverse complement strand
GCATTGCTGCATTTCTGCTCGGCCTAACACGCGGCCTGGTAGCCATGCAGGTTTCCACGGTCGCGAGCGTGGAAAACCTTCAGCGTTACCTGCTGATCAGTGTGGGGCTCGCCATCCTGGGGCTGGCCACCTATGCAATTATGGAACCAGACCGGGTGCGACGCTTCTTCACCGGCCGGCAGGCTCGCTATGGCAGCAATGCCCTGATAATGATCATCGCGTTTCTGGGCATCCTGGTTGTGGGAAACGTGCTTGCCTACCAGAGCCAATTGGATCCCTGGGATCTCACCGAGGACGATGCCAATACCCTTGCTCCTGAATTGGTGTCTGCCCTGGAGAAGCTGCCCGAGAAAGTGACCGCCACCGGTTTCTTCTCTGGGATGAACAGTACAGAATCCGCGGAAGAATTATTGAGCAAGATCAAGTCCAACAGCAACGGCAATTTCGATTACCGATTCATCAACCCGGACCAGGATCCGCAGACCGCCCTCAGCGCCGGCATCACCGGGGACGGAAAGCTCCTCCTGGAAATGGGCGACCGCAGGGAAATCGTTGCATTCGTCAGCGAGTCAGAGATCCTCAAAGGACTGCTGCGGCTTCTCAACCCCGACAACAAGGTGGTGTACTTCCTGACCGGACATGGCGAGCGGGATGTCGAACAGGCTGGTGATACATCCATGACGCGGGCCAAAGCCACACTGGAAGACAAGAACTATACAGTGAAGACGCTCAATTTACTGGCCGATAACAAAATTCCCGATGATGCAAGTGTTATTGTGATCGCCGGGCCGATGAAACCTGTCTCAGAGGATGAGGTGGACCTGCTCAAGGAATATCTTGCCAACGATGGTTCCCTTATTGTTATGGAAGACCCGCTGACTTTGACCGAGTTTGGCGAGCAGAGTGATCCTCTGGCGGACATGCTTGTGCAGGATTGGGGCATTGCCTTCAACAATGATGTTGTGATCGATCTTAACAGCGCCGATCCTACCACTGCCGTATCCTTTACCTATGATCTGGCGCACATCATCACACGCAACATGAATCGGGTCGGCGTTTTATTCCCGTTTACCCGCAGCCTGAGCCTGGCGGACCCGATCGAAGGAGTAATAACCAGCGACCTTGTGCAGACCAATGAGAATTCCTGGGCCGAGACTGACTTCGAAAGCCTCACAGACGCCGGGTGGCCGCCTGATTTCGACGCAAACGCGGAGGTTCAAGGCCCATTGACCCTGGTCGCGGCAGGCGAAAACGCGGAGAGCCAGGGTCGCGTGGTGGTGTTCGGCACGTCGGCCTTCGCCATCGACGGAAAGTTCGATGGCTACGGCAATGGCGACATGTTCGTAAACTCGGTGGATTGGGCTGCCGAGCAGGAGCAGAGCGCCGATATCACGCCCAGGACTCCGACGACACGCTCGTTCAACCCGCCGAGTCAATTGCGCCTGATCGTAATCCTGCTCAGCTCCATTTTCGTGATCCCGGGACTGGTGGTTCTGGCCGGTGTTTCGGCATGGCTGACCCGCAGGCGGCAGGGATAACGTATGAATCGCCGCGCTACAGTCGTCTATACAGTACTCTTTCTGGCTCTGATTGGAGTGTATCTCTATCTGAATAACCGCGTGGAAACCGCGGAAGTCGAATCGACAGTCGAACCCGCGCCGGAAGTAACGTATCTCTTTACTGCGGAGGAAGGCCCGCCGTCAAGCATCCGAATTGAGTCAAAAGATGGCCAGACTGTCGAGATTGCGCGTGACGAAGAGACCGCCTGGATGGTGATCCAGCCGGTCGAAGCCGCGGCAGACCCGGGAGCGGCAGAGGCGGCCGCAACCCAGGCTACCACCATGCGTATTGTGGATAGCATCGCCGATATCGATCCGAAGATTATCGGCCTGGATATCCCCGAGTATGTGCTGACCATAAAATTCACAGGCGGAGTGGAACGAACTGTCGACGTGGGTGTTCTTACTCCGACGGAGAGCGGTTATTACGTCCGGGCTGAGGACGACGAGATCGTCATCGTCAGCCGCAGCGCAGTAGATGCCCTGCTCAGTCTTCTGGACAACCCGCCCTACCTAACGACGCCGACTCCGCTGCCGGTCACCGAACCGCCCGAGGCCGGTGCGCCGACGGAAACGGCCACGCCCCAGCCGCAAGGCTGATAAAACTGTAAAGTATGAAACAGCAATGAAATGAGTATTGAAATTCGCTCAAAAAAAGTGTATTCTGATACTAAAAAGAATTGGACCTGAGACGAATGGATGTAGACAAAATTTTGATGGTTGACGAAGAAGAAGAGTTTTCTGCAATTGCCCGGCTCGTGGAATTGGGCCGTCAAAAGGGATATATCACCCTCGATGATATCCTGCACTTCTTCCCGGAAGCCGAACAGGATGTGGAACAACTGGAAGAAGCCTTCTCCGCCCTCCTGAGCGCCGGTGTCCCATTTATGGAAGACACCATTACGCCTGAACCGACGGAAGATGAATTAGCCTCGGTAGAACAGATCGCTGAAGTTGAAGATTTGCCAGACCCTTCCCTGGATGATTATCTGGCGAATATTGATACAGATGACACAATTGGCTTGTACCTCAAAGAGGTCAGCCGCGTGCCATTGCTCACTGCAGTAGAGGAAGTACAACTGGCGCAGCGCATCGAGCGCGGACGCTCTGCCCGTGAAGAGCTTGCCCATTGCAACGTTGCCACCAAGCGTCGCATGGAACTTCGCCGTTCCATCGAAGACGGCTGGGCGGGACGT
>JBAVVF010000864.1:0-21163 GCA_049697155.1 Anaerolineales bacterium | reverse complement strand
CTTGCGCCCCGCGACGATGATGTTGAAGAGCTGCTCCGAGCCGCCCACCTGAACGTCAGTCTGCATGGCGACGGCATCGTAGCCCTGCATTAGCGAGTAGAAGGTTTCCTGCAAATAGATTGGTTCCCCTGCCTCGAAGCGTCTGGCAAAATTATCACGCGTCAAAAATTGTTGCACCGTAAAATTCTGCCCCAGACGAATCAAATCAAGAAGCGTCAATTTACTTAACCATTCGCCGTTATAGCGGATTCTTGTCTTCTCGCGATCGAGCACACGGTAAGCCTGTGCGGCGTATGTCTGTGCGTTGTGGTCCACCTGCTCTTCGGTCAGGATGGGGCGTGCTTTGTTCTTGTCGGAGGGATCACCGACCAGCGCGGTGTAGCTTCCAATCAGGAAGGTCACGTCATGCCCCAAATCCTGAAACTGGCGCAGCTTGCGCATGGGGATTGTATGACCGAGATGCAAATCCGTCGAAGTCGGATCAAAACCACAATATACCTGCAGGGGCCGGCCCTCTGTTTGCGCCTCGAGCAGGCGCTGGCGCAGCTCATTGGCCATGGCCTTCTTCAAGTCTTCGTCGCCATATTCCGTACCCTGCATGAGCAATTCAACCTGTTCTTCGATGTTCATATGGACCTCCTGAGTAGAGCGAGATGATAGCTTCCGCAAAATGACAAACAAAAACGCGCCCGCGGGGGTGGGCGCGTTTGGTACACACCACCGCTGGTTTACGTGTGGGTGTAATAATAATAGTTGCAGACCAACTTTGAATCAGACATACGCCGATTATACCAGCGAAGCACGCCGCTGAGCAGTAGTGTGGACACGCGAAGCAGCCCGGTGGGCAACATCATTGGCCCAGATTGAAGGTGAACGACCAGGGACCGGGCTTCGTGAAATACTTATCGCTGTACACCTCCTGCTCCGCCTCCTCCTGGGACATCGTGTCCGGTTTGCCTGCGATTTGCATGGTCTGCACGCCATTGACATCCGCACAATTGAGCGTGATGGCAATCCCGCGTTCTGACAGATCCTGCTGAATCTTGGGCATGTAGATCATACAGTAATCTTCCGCACGCGGCTGCGCGGCAATGGCATCGATCGTGACCGCTACGCTGGAAAGATCGGCATCGGGGGGAACATTAAGGAAGGAAAGGGTGTCACAGCGCAGGCCGGATTGACCTTCCACCGGTTCCTGTATACTGAGCATGGTCGAGCCAAAATCGATAATGGACCCGCCGGGATACTGCAGGCTGGCGCTCGCAACGGTCCAGTCAGAGGCATCCAGCAGGGTAAAGCATACATCGACGTTGACTTGTTTGCCATCCCGCCAGGCGCGGTCGGCGCGGACTTCGATGCCGCTGGTGGTCTGCATCAGGGTGACCGGCGCCGATTCCATCGTCGGGTAGGATGGATCGATGTAGGCTGTGGGTCCGGCAGCAACCGGCTGCGGCGCCCCGGACATATTGCAGGCTGCCAGAAGCAGGCAGACGAGGATGAGTGTGTATTTCATGGTAATTTTGGCGGTGGAAGCCTTTCGAGGCCAGGCCGCCATCTCCTTTCTGTAGCACAATTGTTCTAATTATACTTGATGTCTGTGCCGGGAGACAGTTGATGGAATCTCTGATGCTTCGCCAGCATGTCAGCAGGATTTACCTCAACAAATCTTCCATCGCATCGTCCAGGTTGCCAAACTGGAACTCGAATCCCAATTCTATCAAACGTTGGGGCCGGGCATAGCGCCCTTCGGTTAAGAGAATACTCATTTCACCCAACACTAATCTCAGCAGGAAGGCGGGAACATGAAACCAATACGGCCGATGCAGAGCTTTTGCCACGGCCTGCATGAACTCGGCATTGGAGGTCGGCTGCGGCGAGATCAAATTGAATGCCCCCTGCACATTTTCGTTTTCGAACAGGAACCGCAGCGCGCGCGTCTGGTCGGCAATATGGATCCAGGGCATGGCCTGTTGGCCGTTACCAAATTTGCCGCCGAAGAAGAGACGCGCTGACAGGGCCATCAGCGGGAATAACCCGCCGTGCCGTCCAAGCACGACTGCATTTCGGGCAATCACGCGCCGGACGCCAAGCTCTTCGACGGATTTTGTGGCATCTTCCCACTCGACGGTAAGCTGGGCCAGGAAGTCGTCCGCGGGAGGCGTGGCTTCGTCGGCTAGGCCCTCGCCGCGCAGGCCATAGCGATTGATGCCGGAGGTCTGGAGAAAAACGCGCGGGCGGCGCGAAGCCTTCTCGATGGCAGAAACAAGCGCAAGTCCGGGAAGAACGCGCGAATCGACGAATTTTCGTTTCTGACGCCGGGTCCACGGCCAGTGTTCCAGTCCATACCCAGCCAGGTGCACCACCGCGTCGACCTCGTTGACGAGCTCCCCCCACCCATCTGCAGTCCTGCCATCCCAATGAACTTCATCTGGACTTTCAGGGGTGCCGCGCGTCAACACGAAAACCTCATGGCTATCACTGACCAGTGAGTTTTTGAGGGCAGTACCCAGGAAGCCCGTCCCACCTGCAATCAATACTTTCATTTATGCTCCTATAACAACTTCATGACATGCCCGGCGGAGGCTTTTCCGAATTCAAAAAATCAGCAGTATAATCGTGCCTGTTATAGAGGCCGCATGCATGAGCCGGTTTTAGTGTTGAATGCCAATTTTGAACCGATCAATGTTTGTACTACGCGCCGGGCTGTCGGTTTGCTCCTGGCGGGCAAAGCTGACATGGTGGTAAACGGGCGTGGACACATCCGGACGGTGAAAGAACTGCTTCCCCGGCCCTCGGTCATCCGGCTGGAGGCGCAGATTCATCGGCCGCGCCCACACGTCAAGCTGACCCGCCGGGAGGTCTTCCGCCGGGACAATTATACCTGCCAGTATTGCGGAAAACATGAAGGCAGCCTGACGGTCGATCACGTCATGCCGCGGCACCTCGGCGGCGCACATATTTGGACGAATGTCGTGGCAGCCTGCCCTCACTGCAACCATCGTAAGGGCGGGCGCAAAGTGGAGGAGGTGCACATGAAGCTGCTCCATGTGCCAAAGGAACCTCCGGCCAATGCAATGTATATCTTCGGCAGGCACTTGAATGATTACCAGGAATGGGAACCGTACATCAACGGCTGGTAGTTTTCCCCTCACGTCTACCCCCTCTCCCAATGGGAGAGGGGAAATTGTTTAAAGCTCGATCGTCATGAAATCCGTGGCACGGACAATCTCGCCTTTGTAGGTCTTGCCGGCTTCGGCGACAATATCGCCCTTGGCGAAGCGTCCGGTGGGATAGTGGATCAGGTACAGCTTGCCGACTTCCGCTTTTGTGGCAATCTCGCCCGCCTGCTCGGCTGAGGAATGACCGTAGCTGGCCCCGCCGGCCTCGTGGATGAGGATATCCGCCCCATCCGCCAGCCGGACGGTTTGCTCACAAGGCTCGGTATCACATGAATAAGCCAGGACCTTGCCCGGATTCTTGCATTCGATGCGCAAGCCGATCGTGGGAATCATGTGATGCACCGGGGACGAATAGACCTTGAACTCCGCGCTATCCAGCACGTGGGCCATTTCGGACTCGGGCAGGCGATAAAAGCCGACCGAAAAGAAATTGGGCCATTCCCCCCACCCATAGAATCCCATCAATCCCTCCAGGCGGTCCATGGTGTAGTGCAGGCCGTAGATGTTGAGCGGCTTGGTGCGCCCCATCAACCACATATCCATGAGCAGCAGCGGCATGCCCGAAGCGTGATCGGGATGGAAGTGTGTGATCACGACATCAGTCAGGTCATTAAAATCGACGCCGGCCTGCTCCAGGCGCACAATGGGATTGCTGACACAATCCACCAGGATCGTGCGTTCCTGCCCAACGACGACCAGATGAGTGTTTTCGTGGTCGCTGGACGGCACTGCATTCGAGGAACCGAGAACAATGAGTTTTGGCATTCATGCCTCATTACTGCAAGTATGGAAACACCCACTGAATTAAGCGCGATGTTAAGTAGATCTCGATCAGGGCTGCAATCGCAAGGAATGGGATGACAATCCCAACAAAGACCCGCAGCCAATCTGCCAGGGAGAGCAGCAAAACCTCTCCCAGGCTTTTATCGGGCTGTGGGGTGACCAGCTGGGCGCCCACTTTCAGCATGGCGGCCGTGGCAATGAAAACCGCCGACAATTCGAAAATCCCATGCGGCAGGACCCCAACTACAAAGACCAGCCAGGGAGAATATCCAACCAGATGCACGCCGCCCAATACTCCTCCGATCAGCGCCATGTTACCGATGAACAGGGTCAGCCCCAGTGTGCCAAAGGAGAGCAGCCCCAGCAGCAGAAACACAACCATCGAACGGGCATTGATGTAAAACACCGCCGGTGCAGGCACCTCTCTGCCCAGCATACTCAAGTTCGTTTTCAGGTTGTCTGCAATGGCTGTCCGGAATTCCGCGATTCGCTCGGGGGGCAGATCGATGTAGGCAGGCACATTGGTGACCACCCACACATAGCTGGCAATCCCGGCAACGAGTGCCAGCCCGCAAACGATCATGAGCGGCTGCCGCAATTGCCGCAGGGTGACCGGAAGTTCCTTCCGATACCACTCAAAGACCGAGGTTGCCTGACCGGTGAACCGGTCAATGAACGTCCGCCCGATCAGGCTGATATTAAGCGTATCGATCTCGCGCCCAAGCAAATATTCGCGGCGAAAGTGGGATATGCCCAGACGGACCAGGAGCGCTGCCAGGAGGGTGACCCCGATGATCGCGTACCACAGTACGTCCTCATTCCCCCAGAAGATCAGGATCGTCTCCCCCTGCAAAAGAAATGCCACAGGCACGACCACGAAGGATGCCAGCAGGTTTGCGGAGCGAATGGTGGTCGCCTGCACGGAGATCACGATCGCCGAGCTGACCATCAATACCGCGTGAGCAAACGTCAGCAGGAAGATCAGGGACAGCATATAGGCGCTGGGAAACAGGACCTCCCGTCGCGAAACCAGAATCAGGTAAATTACAATGGATGCGTAGCTGAAAACAAGCGGGGTCGTGATCCCGACCAGCAACTTGCCCAGATACATGTGCCTGTCTTCCAGCGGCGAGCTCAAAAGCGGCTCGATCGTGCCGCGCTCCTTTTCGCCGACGAAGGACTCCAGCGCGACGACCAGGGTGAAGGACAGCGGGAAGAACCCGATCACCAGCACCACGAAGGGGATGAGGTTGTCCAGGATCAGGTCGCCGCCGAAGCGGTTCATGAAATTTACAGCCTGGCGCGTCGTATCGTCCGCAATGAAGGGGAACAGCGAAACCAGGATGAACATCGGTACCACGATCCGCCAGTCACGGAACTGGTCCGTGAACTCGCGGCGCGCCACCAGCCAGATTGCAGAAAGGTTACGCTGCATATACTCCCCCTTGCACGTCAGCCATTGTCTTGAGATAAACCTGTTCCAGCTTGCGCGGCACCTCCTGGAAGGAAACCAGGGGCGCCTGGCGGGCGGTCAGCGCCTGCACCAGCATGGGGTTGACCGCCAGCGGTGCTTCGACCCGGAACCGCAGACTGTCCGCACAGCGTTCGGCCAGGGTTACCCCCTGCGGCAGAGCGAGCTCGCCTGCATCGAAATTCCGGGCAAACTTTGCTTCATACTCCACCGGGCCCAGAACCCGCCGTTTCAACTCATCCAGCGTGCCGTTCAACAGGACCCTGCCCCGATAGATGATTGCGATATGGTCGGCCAGCGCCTCGGCCTCCGCAAGATTGTGCGTGCAAATGATGATGGTGCGCTGGGAGGAACGCAGACGGGCAATCTCATCCCGAACCAGCCGGGACGACTCAGGATCCATGGCGGAGGTTGGCTCGTCCAGCAGCAGGACCGACGGATCATGCATCAGGGCCCGCGCCAGGGCAAGTTTCTGCTTCATGCCTTTTGAATATTCGCCGCAGCGCCGCCCGGCTGATTCCGCAATCCCAAAATACTGGAACAGGTAATCGCTCCGGGCTTTCCTGGCCTTCGGATCCAGCCCATAAACCCTGCCGAAGAATTCGAGATATTCCTCACCGGTCATGCGCATGTATAGACCATGCTGTTCGGTCAGCACCCCCACGTTTGCGCGGATCTCCTGCGGGTTCTTCATGACATCGTAACCGGCCACTCGCGCCCAGCCGCGCGTCGGCATCAATAAAGCGGTCAGCATCCGGACAGTGGTGGTCTTGCCGGCCCCATTCTGCCCGAGAAAAGCCAGGATTTTTCCGGGCTGGACGTTGATGGTCACCCCATTCACAGCCCAAAAGTTATTATTGAATTGTTTGCTTAAATCATTCGTTTCGATCATTTATCACCTGTCTGCGATGAACGCAGCGTAGCATAGCATAGACATCTTTCCGGTCAATAAGACAACAGTCCTTTATTCAGCCGCTACCGGGCCGGCGGAAGGCTGGCGGCGATGCCGCCAGATCAGCGCCGCCGCTGCAAACACGGCCACCACCGCCATAACCGTCTGATTGATGTTGATACCGCCAACCAGCGAGGCATCCAGCCGCAGAAAATCCAGAAGGAAGCGCCCCACGGGGTAGACGATCAGATAGACCAGGAAGATGTCGCCATTCTTCAGCCGGTCCCCGAATCGGCGGGAAAGCCACAGGAGCAGGAACATGTTCCCCAGGTTCCAGAGAGACTCGTACAGGAACAGGGGGTGATAGTATTCCACATCCTGGTAGCCGGCCAGCCGGAACTCAGGATCGATGTGGAGCTTCCACGGCAGGTCCGTCGGCGCGCCGTACAGCTCCTGATTGACAAAATTTCCCCAGCGCCCGATCGCCTGACCGAGCGCCAGTCCCGGCACAGCAATGTCGGTCCATTCGGCAAAGTTGAGCTTGTGCCGGCGCGCATAGAAAAACAAAACTATAACCCCGGCAATGACCGCCCCCGGGATCCCGAGACCGCCTTTACGAATGTTCAACGCATCCAGGGGGTGGGTGAAATACCATTCGGCCGTGATTCCCGAGGAAGGCGGCGGCGTCAGGATGTGCCAGAGCCGGGCCCCGATGATTCCGCCGATCAGCAGGTACGTGAACAAATCCCAGACGATCTCAGACGGGTAGCCGCGCCGCCGGGCTTCGCGTGTCGCCAGCCAGGCCCCTGCCGCGGCGCCCAGCATCAGGATGATGCCATAGAACCGGATCTCGAGCGGACCGATAAAAAATCCTTGCGGCATTCTAACTCTCCTGCTTCTTCATCCTGGCGTGTGCGTGACGGCGAACATAGAAGATACGCTGCAGAGCGGTAATGTTCGCAAACACGGCAATAATCCCAAGAGCAATAAAGGGTTGATTGAAAACCAGGGAGGGCGCCAGGACAAGATAACGCTCGACCCGCGTCAGCAGGCCGACCTTGGCCTCGTATCCCAGACCCTCCGCCCGGGCCTTCACGTACGAGACCAGCACCGATCCGGCGGCGGCCCCGAAGACGAGCATCCCACCCAGGGGGTCTCCTAACTGAAGAAAATGATAGAGGAGCCCGCCATAGATGATCAATTCCGAATAGCGGTCCGTGACCGAGTCGACGAACGCGCCGAAGTCGCTCGCTTCGCCACGCAAACGGGCCATGGTTCCATCCAGGGCATCGATGGGTGTCATCAGCAGGACGAAGAGCCCGCCGGTGAGCATTTGCCCGCGTGCCAGATAGTACGCCCCGACGGCATTACCGAGCAGGCCCAGCATGGTCATCATATTCGGCGTGATCCCCAAGCGGTTGAAAAAACCACCGAGCGGATCCAGTACCCATTTGAACCACAGGCGCAGATAATCGCTAAACGTTTTTTGTGATGGCATAAGATTGGAAGTTCTTTCCTTCAGACTCCTTTAGGAACATAATTTGACAATGATAACGCAAAAGAAACTGCGTTCGAAGCTTCCACGTACGAACGGCCCTTTACTCTGCTTCGTCTTCGTCCAGCGGACCCAGCAGAACGTCGCGCTCCTTGCCTCCCCCCAGGGAGGGCCCAACGACACCCTGCTCTTCGAGCTGGTCGAGCAGACGCGCCGCCCGCGGATACCCGATCCGCAGCCGCCTTTGCAGGAGGGAAGCGGAAGCCCGCTGACTCTGCCGGACGATCGAGATTGCCTTTTCGATCAATCCCTCGTCTTCATTGCCTTCCGGCTCGGTCAACAGCTTTTCCCACGGCGGCGCCTCGCTGGAGATCTCGGCAGCCTTTTGCCAGTGCGAGACCAGGCGTTCGATTTCCATATCCGTAATCATGACGCCCTGGGCCCGGATCGGATTGCCGACTTCGGGATTGAGAAAAAGCATATCGCCGCGCCCCAGCAGGTTTTCGGCGCCGGTATAGTCGAGAATGACGCGGCTGTCCACACCGGAGGCGACCGCGAAGGCCAGGCGGGCCGGGAAGTTGGCTTTGATCAGGCCGGTCACCACATCCGTGGAAGGGCGCTGTGTGGCGACGATCAAATGGATGCCCGTGGCACGTGCCATCTGCGCGAGACGCACGAGGTTGTGCTCCGTCTGGTCCGGCGCGGACATCATCAGGTCCGCCAGTTCATCGATCAGAACCACGATGCGTGGCAGGGGGAACCCGTCCTTCCGGCGCGTCATGCGGCGGTTGTACACCTCGAGGTCGCGGGCCCGCGCCGCCTCGAGCAGGCGGTAGCGATGCTCCATCTCCACCACCACCCAGCGCAGCACTCCCATAATGCGTTCGATGTTTGTTTCGACTTTTCCATAGAGATGCGGCAGACCATTGAACCGCAACAGCTCGACCATCTTGGAGTCGATCATGACCATGCGCAGATCTTCCGGCGGATTGTTCATCGCCAGGCAGGCCGCGATGGCCGTGATACACACGGATTTGCCGGAACCCGTCGCGCCGGCGATCAGCAGGTGCGGCATGCGGGACAGGTCCGCGACGACGGGCTGACCGGAAACGTCGCGTCCCAGAGCCATGGCCAGTGGCGCGCCGATCTTGTGGAACGCGTCCGTTTCCAGGATGGATCGCATCCGCACCACCGAGCTGTGTGAGTTCGGCACTTCGACTCCCACGTACGGCTTGCCGGGCACGGGCGCCTCGATCCGCAGGCGTTCCGCCGAAAGTGCCAGGGCCAGGTCTTTCTGCAACGAGGCAATCTGCGCCACGCGCACTTTCATTTGTTGGGACTCTTCTTCGGTGGCACTACCGGCTCGTTTCATGAAACCGGGTTGTACGGCAAACTGTGTCACCGTAGGCCCGACCCGGAAACCGATCACGGTCGCAACGATCCCGAATTCGGCCAGGGTTTTTTCGATCATGCCGGCCGTCTGATTGATCGTCCGTTCGTCGGGACGCGTGTTTTGGTCGGTCAGCAGAATATTCAGCGAAGGCAGACGCTCGTCACGGTCGCGCGGCGCGGCCGGCTTCTTATCCTGATGTTCAGACATGCGCAGGGATTTGCGGAACTCGGGCGGCAGCTGGGTCGTCTTTTTGCGCGGCTGCCTTTCCTTCTTCTCTTCCGCAGCTTGCGCTTCTTCCCCGGGCGCGGGCTGAACGGACTCAGCCGGAAGCGTCTCCCCTGCCAGCTTCATCAGCCAGCGTTCGAGAGCCGCCCAGAGATTGAACGCGCACATCAGGGAGAGGAGCCAGAAAGCAAACAGCAAAAGCGTCCCGCCCACTTTCCCCAGCCGCCAAACCAGCGTGACCAGACCCCAGCCGATCCGTCCCCCATCCGCGCCGGATTCGGCCCGCAGGAGGGAATTGTCGCCCATGGCAGCGAGCAGTCCCAGGGTCAGGAAAGCCGCAAGTTCAAGTGCGAAGATCCGTCCCCATGGCAGCGGACTTCTGCTGCGGCGCAGAAAAACATATCCACTATATCCAATTGCAATAACAATGAGATAAGAACCCCATCCAAACCATAAGAGGAGCAGGTTGGACCACGGAGTGAGCAGCAAGCCCTCGGTGTACCCGCCCAGCGCAAGAAAGGTTATCAGCGCCACCGCGATCAACCCCACGCCGAGCGCGTCCCGCACAAAGCGTCCAAAGTGCTGATTGAAGCGCGCCAGACGATCGAGCCAGTCGTCACGTACTTCTGACTCGTAAGCGCGCTGGTTTTCAGAGCTTTTTGACATGATCGGTATGCCGCTTATCCCATAAAGAAATCAGACGTTTCGAAAAAAGTCCTGAATGCCACAAAATCTGCTGCGGAACTAGGCCGTGCCCTGCGGCAGCAAACTCAAGCCCATGCGCTGGTGGGCTGCATCGACGTGCAAAATGCGAACCCGAATTTCCTGCCCGATGAAGAATACTTCACGCGGCGTGCGATTTGGCTCGAGGGCCATTTCGGAAGCGTGAATCAATCCCTCCACACCGGCTTCGATGCGGGCAAATGCGCCATACGACATCACGCTGGTGATGACCGCCTTATGGGCGGTGCCTACTGCGAAATCCGTAGAGGCATGCTCCCAGGGATTGGGAGTCATGCGCTTCAGGCTCAGGGCCACCCGGCAGCGTTCCGCAGAGATATCCAGCACCTGGACATTGATCTCCTGCCCAAGCCGGACGATCTGATTCGGGTGCGACACCCGTCCCCAGGAAAGCTCCGAAATATGAATCAATCCTTCCACGCCGCCCAGATCAACAAAGACGCCAAAATCCGTGATGTTGGTGACTGTGCCCTTTACCTGCGAACCCGCCTGGAGTTTATGAAATAATTCCGCACGCTTGCCCGGTTCCGCAAGCGCGGCCCGTTCAGAAAATACGATCCTGCCGTCTTCCGGCACGCACTCGATCACCTTGACATTCAGTGTTTTCCCGACATAGGATTCGAGGCTCGCATCACGATCGGTTTCCTGTTCCTTGCCGGCCAGGTCGATCAGATGTGAAAAAGGGATAAACCCGGACAGCCCGTCCTGTTCCACAAGCAGGCCGCCGCGGTTGTGGCCCGTAACCTTCATGGCAACAATCCGGTCGCTCGAATACAACTCCTTGACCTGGTGCCAGTCGGACTCGTCCGCTTCGGCCGGGGGCACCAGCTCAGCCTTTGCCTGGAGAACGGGCCGGGGCCGGGTCGTTCCCTGCGATAAACGCGGGGTCGTATGCTGACGCTCTTCGGCCAGCACCGACTCCCACCAGCCCTCGTCGGTGGTGGGCATGGCATTTTCATATTTCCGTCTTTGATTACTGCTATTGGCTTCCATGTGCTTCTCCTTACTGTAATGCTTCGTTTTGTTCCATCTCGAGGATCGCGCGCGCAACGGACTCCACGGCAACCCGCTGTTTGCGGTAGAGGTCGGCTTCAGACATAGCCAGCCTCCCGGCCACTTCGCGCACTTTACGGCCCTCGATAAATTTCATTTCCAGAATGTTATAAAGGATCCACTCGCTGGTAAATCTGCGTTCACCTTCCGGTTTGACCTGGTCGACGGCTTTGCGCAGCAAAGCCCGCAGGGCATTCGGAGCATTTCCTTCGTACTCCTCCGCCAGCACCTGAACGCTTTTCAGCTTCATCAGGGGACTGTTGGTGAGTTTGGGGCCGCCCCAATAATGCGCCAGGGCATCCTTGACCCAGTCTGCCAGATCGGATTCATCCGGAAGCGGCGCGGTCAGCAGGCTGGCACGCGAGTCGTAGCGACCTGCAGCACGTATGCGCTGGAGATAATCCATTTGCGGCTGCAGGTTCTCCAGGGAACGAAAAACACGCTGCTGCAGCTGGCGATCTTCCAGAGCCAGCGCGGCCCGATCGGCCAGCAGCCAGACGGCATCGCGCTGATCCTTGTCCATGAGACGGTCGCTTTTGCGGGCCACGCCCAGCAGTCCCAGGAGTGGAAGCACTTCGTCCCGATCGCCGCCACCCCGGCGCTGATGCAGGGGCAGAATCCAAAAACCGCCCCAGGTGAACTCGTGTCTTCCGGTTTCACCATTGTGATTGACCAGCTGGAGGGCCTCGTCCAGGTCTTCCTTTTCCAGCAAGGCCCGATTCCCGGCGACAACACTCAAGGTCAATTCCGCCCCATCCAGCGCGGCGACAAACGCGCAGGGCGACTGCAGATGGTCGCGCACTGCGGCCAGCACGGTCTCAAGGAACTGCTGCAGGTCACTGCGTGTCAGAAGACGTTCCTCGATGTTCTGCAGCAGCTGGAGCTCGGCGCGGTCGCGTCCGAAGAAAAGCAGACGTTCCCACAAGGGAGAAAACAAAGTCACAGCATGTTCGAACAGTAAAACCGTCACAACCACCACAAGCGGTACGAAAGCGGTATATTCCTGTCCCTCGAAGAAGACCCCGGCCCGCCGCACGATCGTCATGGTCCCCAGCGCCAGGGAGGCAGTGACCGGCCCGCGCAGGAGCCACTTGAACAGGCGGCTCTTGACGATGCGATCCGGCCACGAGACGCCAAAGAAGGCCACCGCGTATGCCATCACAACCACCAGAACGGCTACAAGCACATTGATGATAAATGCCGAACCCCAGAAAAACAGCGGGTAGCGCGCAGCAATATCCGAACCAAAGAGCAGGTACGGATAGGAGCCCAGGGCCGGGGCAGTCGCGCCGGCCATCAGGTACAGCATCCGGCGCTGTCCGGAGCGGGTCAGCATCCGCGCAAAGGCGCGCACGAAGTTATAGCCCGCCCAGGTGATGATCCCAATATAGTAGACGGTGAAAAATTCAGTCCAGGGAGTACGCCGCAGGTGCGGTGCAGGCTGTCCGCTGGCCACCAGGGGACCCACGAGGAAGCCTGCGGCGAGAAGCAGCAAAAAAAGCAGCGAGACCACATAAACCAGACGGACGGCCAGCCGCCGGCGGCCGCGTGAGGGACGGCCGGCGGTTACCAGCAATGCATCGGAGAGATGCAAATAGGACGGCGGCAAAAAGATAATTCCCACCCATTGCACACGCAGGAGCAGCTCGATCCCCCAGTCAGGAATGGATTTATTTTGCAGAGCTTCGGTGGTGAAGACGACAACCACACATAACAGGATGATGTCAAAGGAACGGGCGACCCGATCACGCAAATTGAACGACAGGGCATACAAAAACAGTGAAAAGGCTGTGATCGCAATGCCGGCCGTTAAAATATTGTTGATCGTTCTGAGCCCCACCAATAACCCATCCAACCAACCATTAAACATGCTACCCTTCCAAAGTTACTTGATTGCTCTCCCAAAGTACAGAGCTACATCCTGCGTGAGGTAATGCTGGTCATTATAACCGCAGAATTCATACCCGAATTTTTGTGCAAGGCGAATGTAAGCTTGATTTTTCGACTGCATCTCCAGGAGCAGGCGCCGAACGCCTCTTTCCAACGCCCAGGCCTGGACCGCCGCCAAAAGAGCGGACGCGGCCCCTTTGCGCCGCTGTTCGGGCGCGACGACCAGATCGGTCACCCGCGCCATGCCCGCGGCAGGGTCCTGGGCCGCGCAGACATAGCCGATCGGATTGCCTTCGTGCAGCGCAGCCAGCATGAGGTCCCGGTGCATCCACTGATCGGCCAGTACCGCCAGATCACGCGGATACTTGACTTCGATCGAGCGCGGCAGGCGGACCTCGCGAAAGCCGGCCGAGACCTGCCCGGACTCACGGCGCAGCTCCAGCTGCCAGACGTAATCACTCAAACACGAGTGATCCAACGTCATCAGGCGGGGAATATCATTTGCATTTACAGGGCGAATCTCAAAAGAAGCCACAATTCCTCCGGTCACTCGTTCGCGACACGCACCGCGATCACACAAGGCTCGAGGGCCGCGCCCACGTTATCGGTAATGACGAGGCGCAAAAAATAATAACCGTTTGCAAGAGAGAGGGTGTTCCAGGGTCCAAGCACTTCATTGACAACCGGCTCACGCCCGGCTGAAAGCGTGGCCCAGTTTTCAGTCCCCATGGGCGCAACCTCATATTTGAAAAAACCAAAATTGGGAACATTGGCAGTACCGGTAATGTCGACGGTCCCTTTGACCACACCCCCCGGCTCCGGCTGGGTGATCATGATCTGGTCGGGCACACAGCCGCTCATGCCGGTCGGCACGGATTGGGTACCCGGTGCAAGCACACCCTGCGTGGCCTCCGCGGGCGACAGGGTCGCGGCCGGAGTAATGAGCAGGTCCAGAGTGGGTGTGGCCAGCAGATCAATCGCCGGCAGAGAGGGCGCCACGAACACTGCGACAAAGAATTCAACAAAAAAAAGGGCCAGCACAATAAAGGCCAGGGCAGTCGCCTGGCCCAGCCTTCGCAAAGCGAATTCGCGCTCGAGCCCATAGACGGAATCACGCCACTCCCGCCAGGCCCGCCACATCCTTCGAAAAGCAAACATACCCCCAATTGCCAGCGCGATGTAAATCAGCTGGTCATAGCTTGCCAGAGTACGATAAAAGGGACCCATACCAGTGATGTTTTACAGGGTCGCCAGCACGCCTCGGATGATTTTTTCGAGCTTGGGCGCAATGACTTTACCTGCCTCGATGACTTCTTCATGGGTTGTTGCAGTCGAGCCATCCAGGTTCGCCTTGTTGCTGATCCCTGAAAGGCCCAGCACACGCAGACCGCCGTGACGGGCGACAATGACCTCCGGCACCGTGGACATGCCGACTGCATCGGCACCGGCCAGGCGCAGGAAACGAAGATCCGCCGGCCCTTCGAAGGAGGGCCCGCTCAGAGCGCAATACACACCTTCGCGCAGCAGAACGTTTTCACGTGCGGCAACCTGCCTCGCAACTGTCATCAATTGACGGTCGTAGGCCTGACTCATATCCGGGAAACGCGGACCCAGCTCGTCGATGTTCGGTCCCATGAGCGGGTTGGCGCCGGTCATGCCGATCAAATTCAGGTGGTCGGTGATCAGCATCACATCTCCCGATGCAAAGTCCGGGTTGACGCCTCCGGCCGCGTTGGTCACAACCATCGCTTCCAGCCCAAGCCGCAGCATCACCCGCACCGGCAGGGTAACCTGCGACATGCTGTATCCTTCGTAAAAATGAACACGTCCCTGCATAACGAAGACGTTCTTGCCCTCCAGCTCACCGATGACCAGCCGCCCGGCATGACCCTGAACCGTCGAAACCGGCCAGTTGGGCAGTTCAGCGTATGGGATAATGTCCGCGTTTTGAACGGAATCAGCCAGGCTGTTCAGCCCCGAACCGAGGATGAGTCCCACGCGGGGGTGGTGAGAGGTCCGTTTCCGGATCGCATCGGCAGCCTGATCGATTTGCTCGAGAGTTACATAGGTGGTCATAATCATTTCTTCTTGGTCTACGAAGTAAGGGTCACTTCCCCTCGGTGTTGTCCCTTCTGTAACGAAAAATTATATCAGATATTCATGCCGGCATTTTCAAAGCTGTAAGTAACCTGGGCCGGGTCGATTCGTCATGTTTCGATAGCCGGTAGAAAAAAAGACGTTTTTGTGCTATCCTTTTAGATATTATGTCGCAGCTTGCATTCAGGAAGGTCCTTCTCCTCGCAGCCGGGATACTGTCGCTGGCAGCGCAAAGTATTTTCCTCATCCCGAGCGGGTTGAAACCGCTTTCGCAATATTCCAATTATCCCCGGGGAGGCGTCGCGATTGGAGCGGCGCTTTTCGCGCTCTCCATCGGCGCGTTTGTCGCCGCCATAGGATCATATTCCCCCAGATATACCGAGCAGCGGCGGGCCAATTGGAAATTACTGGTCACCCAGGTGTTCACAGTCGCGGTCATCTGCCTGCTCCTGGACGGCTTCGGCTCAGGGGAACAAGGGACTGGATTCCTTCTCAGCAGCTTTGTAACCATTGTGACCACGTATGGCATCTTTATCCATACGGTCTCCACGCAGGAGCACCCGTCCCAACCGGTCAGCGCGAAAGATGATTTTCAGGCGGATTTCATATTTGATCCCGATGCAAATGTAAGCGCTCTCAAGGAACAAATCGAAGCGCTCACACACCAGCTGGCCGCGGAAAAGCGCCGCAACGCCCAACTGACGATGCTCAATGAATTAAGCCAGCAGCTGGAGTCCGAACTCGATCCGCCTGTCGCGGCCCAGCTGGCGGTGAACACGCTCGAGCGTGCCATGGACTGTACATTCGTGTCTCTCATGACCCCTGAGCCTGGGAAACCGGAATATGTTGTCCTGGCCGCGGCCGGAAGAATGACCAGCATCATCCCGCCAGGGTACCGACAGGATGCGAACACCGGATTGATCGGGCGCACACACAGACTCAAGAAAACGCAAATGGTAAACGATAGCGGGCTGGACGCCGACTTCATCCCACTGGATAACGACAGCACACTTTCGCTCATCAGCATACCCATTCTGCAGCATGGACACGTAAACGGCATCCTTGAAATCTGCTCGGATAAGAAATATGCCTTCAGCAGTATGGATGCAGCCATCGCGGAAGGAGTGGCTTCGGAATTGATGCGAGCCTGGGAACGTTCAAGCTACCGCCAGCGCCTGACCGAGCTGATTCAGGCCGGTATTTCGCTGACGACCCTGCTCGATCCACAGGCCGCCGTGCAGGAAGTAGCGGTCATCGCCCGCAAAACCCTGGATGCGCGCTTCGTCTTTGTCACACTGCTCGACCAGCAGGGGAACTTCTCACGGACGGCATTTGCGGGGGAGGCGCCCGCACTCCTGGCCGCCCTCCACGTAAATCCGTCGGATGAGCCAATTATGCAGGCGGCGTTTAATGCGACCAAGCCCTTCCGCGTTCGCGATCTGCGCAAGTATTCCAGTGCACGGAAAATCGAGATCGATCACCCGAGCCTGCGCAGTGTGCTGGCCATCCCGATCCGTTTGCATCGACTCAGCATTGGGACGATCCTGGCCTTCGGCAAGCAGGAGGGTGTCTTCTTCTCGGAAAACGACGAAACCCTGGCTGATCTGCTTTCCTCACAAGCGGCGGCGTCCATCGAGAGCTCCTGGCTTTATCAGGAACTGCGCAGCACCCTGAACATCACCTCGATGCTCTACCAGCTGAGCGTGGACGTCATCCAGACCGAGGAGCTGAGCCGGGCGGCCGAGTTGATTTCGCAGGCAGCCCACAAGGTGACCAACTCAAAGGAGACAGGCATCGTCCTGATGACCCGCGAGGGGCGCGTCGAAGCGGAAGTGGAGATCGACGCCAAAGGGCTGCACACCCGCCGTGAACACCCCATGGAAACGATCGAACAGGCCATCGAGAGCGGTCAAAGTATTATTGTTTCGGTCGAGAGTGGTTCACTGGTTTGTTACCCGCTTCTGACCCGCGGCCGCACCTACGGTGCCTTATGGATGAACATCCCGGAAAGCCGCGGGCAGAATTTTGCGAACCTGCAGACACTGGCAAACCAGGCTGCGATTGCGCTGGAACGTTCGATCCTTTTATCCGAGTCACGCCGGCAGGCCAAGCAGCTCGAAGCCGCCTACGAGGAACTCGAGATTACCTACGATCGGACGCTGACCGCCCTCATGTCCGCCCTGGATGCCCGCGACCAGGAAACGGAAGGTCACAGCATCCGGGTTAGCCGCCTGGCCTGTCTGCTGGCTGAGGCAATGGGATTGAGCAATCAACAGGTCAAGGCATTGGAACGCGGGGCCCTGCTCCACGATATCGGCAAGATCGGCATCAGCGACATCGTCCTGCATAAGCCCAGCAGCCTGACAAGCGCGGAATGGAAGGTCATGCGCATCCATCCGGATATCGGCGCGCGCATCGTCGAGGGGATTCCCTTCCTGCAGGATACACTGCCGGTCATCCGGTATCATCACGAGCGCTGGGATGGCAGCGGCTATCCGGTCGGCTTGAAGAGTCACGACATCCCCATTCAGGCCCGCATCTTTGCCGTCGCGGATGTGTTCGACGCCCTGACCAGCAAGCGGAGTTATCGCGACCGGTCCAGCGCCGAGGAAGCCATTCAATATATCAAGGAACAGGCGGGCATCCTCTTCGACCCGGACATTGTCGAGGCTCTGACCCGGCTGCCCTATAAGCAATTCATACAGACGGAGAAGATCGTCGCCTGAGGGGTTAGCGCAGCGCTTTTTGGAATGCAGACACCGTTCTTTCGACCGCCTCATCATCGATCCAGTAATGTGTGACCAGCCGGAAGCGCCGCTCATTTTCGGGATCCACCAGTACGCCCAAATCCTTCATTTTCTCCCCGACCTGCAGAGCATTGACTGTGACATCCTCCGCCAGGTTTAAGTAGACCATGTTCGTATAAGGGGAATTCGCATCGATAGCCAGTCCCCTGACCTGCCTCAAGCCAGCGGCCATTTTCTTGGCCCGGGCATGATCCTCCGCCAGACGCTTGGTCATCTTTTCCAGCGAAATAATTCCCGCAGCAGCCACGACCCCAACCTGGCGCATCCCGCCTCCAAGCATCTTGCGGACATGCCGGGCACGCGCAATGAATTTGCGCGTGCCCACCAGCATGGAGCCAATGGGGGCCACAAGTCCCTTGCTCAGACAGAACATGACCGAATCGGCCGGCTCGACCAGGTCCCTGACCGGTATATTTTGAGCCACCGCGGCATTGAAGATGCGCGCACCATCCACATGCAGGAGCAGATTGTTGCTGTGAGCCAGTTCGCCCACCTGCCGCGTATAGTCTGCGGTCAGCGGAACGCCGCCGCAGATATTTTGTGTGTTCTCGAGGCAGACCAGCCGTGTGATGGGGTGGTGCACGTCTTCGCTGCGAATGGAGGCGAGAATATCCTCAGTGGCCAGCGTCCCATCAGCTTGATTCTGGATGGGGCAGGGCTGGATGCCGCCCAAGGCAGACATTCCCCCCGCCTCGTTCAGGTAGATGTGAGACTGATTGCCTACAATGACCTCTTCGCCCCTCTGGCAGTGAACCAGCAAAGCGATCAGATTACCCATCGTCCCCGAGGGCACAAAGAGAGCCGCTTCCTTGCCGAGCATTTCGGCGGCCAATTCCTCCAGCCGGTTCACCGTCGGATCGTCGCGGTAGACATCATCGCCAACTTCCGCCTCGGCCATCGCCTCGCGCATCTCGGGAGTAGGCTTTGTGACAGTATCAGAACGAAGGTCAACGTATTCCATAGTGTGCTCCTTGGAGTGAAGTAAAAAGTAGAAAGGAAAAAGTAACAGGTGGCAGAGAAAGGTTATTCTACATCACTGAAGTATTCCGGGACAACCTCGTGTACAACCAGTTTTGCACCCGGCTCATTCTGTCCAACCTTTTTCGCTTTGAGCCAGGCAACGTAGCCATTGAGCAGGCGGCGGATTTCCTCTATTTGTTTGCGCAACTCCTCATATAGCGAAATGGGGCAATATCCCAAATCACGTGCGGCATTCAGGTGACTCAATGTCTCATCCAGCGAACCCCTTGCGTTATAGCAAAAACGAACATTGTCCATATAGTAATACCTGCCTGAACCCTCCGCGATATTCGCCGGAACACTTTTGGATGAACGTCTTATCTGATCCCCCAGATCATACTTTTCTTCTTTGGGCAGCAATGGGATTAGTTTTTTATGGATGTCGAGCATAAGCTGGTGAGCTTTTTGCCACGTTGTCAATGTTTCAAAACTCTGTTCTGTCATTCCTTTTCCTCTCCCTTCTTACTTCTTACTTCTACTTTATTACTTCCCACTTTTTACTTCTCACTTCCCTCCTCTCACCTTATCCAACACCTCCACCAACTCATCGGGAAGAGGCGCTTCAAAAAATCTCGGTTCGCTCTCTCCAGGCAAAACGATTTTCAAACGATATGCATGCAGGAAATGACGGTCGATCTCCACAGAGGCTTTCTTTCGCCCGTACACTTGATCCCCCACAATAGGACAGTCCAGGAAGGCACAATGCAGCCTGATCTGGTGTGTGCGGCCCGTCAGAGGGTGGAACTCCAGCAGAGTGTGATTACGGAAACTTTCAATGGTTTTATATTCCGAGATTGCCTCGCGCCCCCTGCTCTCCGGAACGATCGCCATCCGCTTGCGGTGACTCGGGTCGCGCCCGATATAGGCTTCGACGCGCCCCACAGGTGTCGGCGGTTTCCCATCCACAAGCGCCAGATAGGTTTTCTCGACTTTTCTGAGCCTGAACTGGTCCTGCAGCCAGCGATGGGCGCGCTCATTCTTGGCCATCAGGATCAAGCCTGAAGTCTCCTTATCCAGCCGGTGAACGACGCCGGGACGTTCCTCCCCACCGATGCCCTCGATCTCCGGATCGTATCCCAGCACCGCATTGACCAGCGTCCCGCTGGCATGTCCGGCCGCCGGGTGCACGACCATACCGGCCGGCTTGTTGACCACGATCAGCTCTTCATTCTCGAAGACAATATCCAGCGGAATCTCTTCCGCGAGCAGGCTCGTCGGCGCGGGGGGCGGAATCCGGACGGTCACACTGGATCCGCTTTCGAGCATTTGACCCGCCTTTTTGGCCGCCTGGCCGTCCACCTCCACGAGCCCCCCCGCGATCAGCGCCTGGAGGCGGGAGCGAGAAAACTCCTGCAGCAGCCCGACCAGAAATTTATCGAGCCGCTCAGGAGTCGGTTTGTCGAAGTGAAAGTTCAGGACGCGCTCATTCACTGGCCACTTCGCTTGTCTGGTCCGATGGGGCTGCCTGTATTTTTTGTTTCTTCGCCAGGCGTTCCTGCCACCAGACACCCAGCAGCAGGACCACACAACCCACGCTGATGCTTGAGTCCGCCACGTTGAAGACGGGGAAACTGCCGATGGAGATGAAATCGGTGACGCGTCCGAACAACAGACGATCGATCAGGTTGCCGACCGCGCCGCCCAGCTGCATGCTCATGGCCAGACGCAGCGGCCAGTCGGCGTTCTCGATCTTCGGATAATAGTAGATGATCGCGGCGATCACGATGAAAGCCAGCACGGTGAAGACCATGTTGCCTTCCTGGAACATGCCAAACGAGGCGCCCCGGTTGTACCAGTGCACGATCCGCGCATACGGGCTCAGCCAGGCCAGCGAATCGGGCAGCCAGCTCTCACCGGGCGCGATGTTGGTGCGAACCAGCCATTTCGTCCACTGGTCGAGTGCGACGATCGCAATCGCAATCGTAAATATGAACCAATACTTTTCGAATACTCTCTTCACATTTCACCTCAAAAGGAAATCGCCCCATTCTACCATCAGCCGTTCACGTAAAGGCGCGGGACGCGGGCGCTGATGTTCGTCATTACTTCATACTCGTTGGTGCCCATCCATTGGGCGAGGTCCTCTGCGGCGATTCCTTCTCCCAGCAGAATCACCT
>JBAVVF010000863.1:0-3878 GCA_049697155.1 Anaerolineales bacterium | reverse complement strand
TTCCAGCGCCACCTGCGTGGCATCCACGATGCGCAGGGCGCGTTCCAATTCCTTCTCCGAGCTGGCCAGCGTCGCTTCGGCCTGCGCCAGCTCGACATCCACTTCCGTTAGTTGTCCGGTTACATCGCGGGTCAACGGCTCGTTGTAGTACCAGGCTGCTCCAATCCCCACGATGCTTAGCACGAGAAATATTGCGCTCAATCCGATCAATAATCCGGAAAAAAATTTGCGAGCCATTAGACCTCCTGATGGATTGGATGGGGCCGGCCATGAAATGGCAAAGATGCGAGAACGATTACTTGGATTCGATGTAACCCAGAAGCCCACCCTCTTTCCCGAAGAAATTCGATTAGTGAGATTATACGTCAATATTCCGGCCTATCCCTGAAGAAGGCATGAGAACGGCAAATCCGGGCGACAAAATGAGAAACTATGCCCGCGGGGCCGATTAATGGCTATAATTTGGTTACCGCCCGCCCGCACCCTTCAGGAGAACCGCCATGCTCGTCATTATCAGTGATATCCATCTCGCAGACGGCACGACCGCCAGTTCCATTTCACCCAGTGCCTTTCACCTGTTCTCCAATCGCCTGCGCGAAACCGCCTATTATGCCTCCTTTCGGGCGGACGGGATCTATCGTCCGGTCGAGAGCCTCGACGTGCTGCTGATGGGCGATATCCTCGATCCGCTGCATTCCACGCTCTGGCTGGACAGCCTGCCGGGCGCGGCGAACTATACCCGCCCGTGGACGGACTCCAGCAGCCCCTACTTTGCGGCCAAACTCCTGCAGACCACAAAAGCGATCCTCGCCGAAAATGCCGAGTCGCTCGAGCTCCTCAAGCGCTGTGCAAGCGGCCAGGTCGTCCTTCTGCCGCCAGCCGACTCGAGCGGCCAGCCCGACATGGCCTCCGGGGAGCAGATTCCCGTCCCGGTCCGCGTTCACTACATGGTTGGCAACCACGACTGGTATTACCACCTCCCCGGCCCGGCCTTCGACGCGATCCGCAAGGAAGTGGTGGATGCCCTGGGCCTCTGCAATGGCTTCGGCCCCTTCCCATACGCCCAGGAGGATGATCCGGCTCTGTGTGAGATCCTGGCACCCTATCAAGTTTATGTCCGGCATGGTGACTATTACGACAAGTTCAACTTCAACCTCGAAAAGGGACGGAACCACGCCACGCTCGGCGATGTCTTTACCATGGACGTCTGCAATCGTTATCCGGTGGAAGTCGAAAGGCTCTATGGTACGCAGCTCCCCACCGCCATCATAGACAGCCTGCGCCGCATCACGAACATCCGCCCGGCGCTGGCAGCCCCGCTTTGGATCAGCGGGCAGATCAAACGTCACGCGGGCAGCGCGGCCCTCGAATCGGAGCTCAAGGGAGTGTGGGATAGCCTGTGCGATCAATTCCTGCAGCTCAAGGTTGTCCGGGAGGAGGATAAAGCCTTCCGGTTCGACATCGTCGACGCGCTGCAGCTGCTGCTCAAGATATCGAAGCGTACCTCCTTCGAAACGGTCAACGAAATCGTTGTCTGGGTCCATCACCGGCTGCACGAACACGAACGCTCCCTGGTGGGACACGCCCTCGAGGAGCCGGCCTTCGTCAACAACCTGGCCCGTTTCATCGTCTATGGGCACACGCATCATCACGAGATCATCTCGCTCGACGCCCACGGGGAGCCCGCCCACTGGCAGAATCAGCTCTACATCAATTCGGGTACCTGGCACTCCTATTTCGACCTGGCCGTCAGGGATCCCAGCGCGCAGAAATTCGTCCCCTATCACACCCTGACCTATCTAACCTTCTATAAGGATGGCGAGCGCGAGGGCAGGCTGTTCGAGACCTGGTCCGGCGCCTACGTTTGATCAAATTGCTGGATAAAAAGGCTTCTCACAGCCGGATCCGGAGCAAGGCACCTGATCTGATCATCGGAATTTCCTTTCATTCATTGACTCTGACATCCACATTTCATATAATGTCATCGCTCATAGCTGTTCACAGACCGAGTGGAAGGATGTAACTCTGTGAAGCAAGAAAGATTGGAGGTGCCCGCGCCGATCAACGTGGTTTTTATCTTGCCTGTTATTTGCGTTCCCAAACTAAAGATTAGCTCAAAGGAGAAGAAGATCATGCGTAAGTTGTTGCCCCTTTTCAGTCTGGTCCTGCTTGCAAGTCTCATTCTGGCCGCCTGTGGCGCCCCGCCGGCTCCGGCCCAGCCCACAGCCGCCACGGATGAGCCTGCAACGAAGCCGCAGGGCTATGGCACCATCCTTGCCCGTGTGAAGGAGCGCGGCACGCTGGTCTGTGGCGTGCACACCGAATTGCTTGGCTTCGGCTATCTGGATGCCAATGGACGCAACGTTGGCTTCGACATCGATCTCTGCCGGGCCGTCGCCGCAGCTGTCCTGGGCGATCCCGAGAAGATCGAGCCGGTCTCCATCACCGCCGCCGATCGCGGTCCCGTCCTGCAGACCGCCGAGGTGGACCTGGTCGTCCGCAACATGACCTGGACATCCAAGCGCGACGCCGAATGGGGAAACTTCGCCTCAGTCATGTTCTACGACGGACAAGGCTTCCTGGTACGCTCTGACGCGGGCATCGAGACCCTGGAGGATATGGATGGCGCCGCCATCTGTGTCACGACCGGGACAACCACCGAGAAGAACCTGGCCACCGCCCTGGCCGATGCCGGTGTGACCTACGAGGCAGTCACCTTCGAGGAGACCTCGGCAGTCTACGGCGCTTACGAGGAAGGCCGCTGCGATATCGCCACCAGCGACAAGTCCCAGCTGGCAGCAGCCCGGGCCGGCTTCCAGAACCCTCCTGAACACGCCATTCTGGATATCACCATTTCGAAAGAGCCTCTCACCCCGGCTGTCCCCACGGGCGACGATCAATGGTTCGACATCGTCAAGACCGTCATGTGGGCACTGATCAATGCGGAGGAATACGGCATCACATCCGCCAATGTGGATGAGATGAAGACCAGTGAAGATGCCGGTATCCGCATGTTGCTCGGCACAGAAGGTGACTGGGGCAATGCCCAACTCGGACTGGATGCCGCGGCACTGGCAAACGCCATCAAGGCCGTCGGCAACTACGGCGAGATCTATGACCGCTACTTTGGCGAAGGCGGCCTGGCATTTGTCCTGCCGCGCGGCCTGAACGAGCTCTGGACGAACGGCGGTCTAATTTACGCTCCGCCGATCAAATAGACCCTGCACGCTGACCAGGTATGTGCAATCTGCCCGGCAGGTTGCACATACCTGATGCGAGTACCATCCTCATGAGCATTCTGACAGACAGGCGCGAGAACCAGAAGATCCCGTTTTGGCGCGATGAGCGCGTCCTGCAGGCGGCCGCGCAGATCATTTCGGCGGTCGTCATCCTCGGATTCCTGTACTGGGGCATCGCCAACTTTTTGGAGATCACCCGGCAGCGCGGCATGCCGCTGACCTATGGATTCCTGAACGACCCGGCCGGCTTCCCAATCACCGAATCGTACATCCCCTACGACCCGACCATGTCCTTCGGGCGCGCCTTCATGGTCGGTCTGATCAACACCCTGCTCGTTTCCGTGGTGGGAATCATTCTCTCCACACCCCTCGGACTGTTCGTCGGCCTGGCGCGCCTCTCCACCAACTGGCTGGTGAACAAGATCGCCCTGGCTTACATTGAATTCCATCGCAACATTCCGTTGTTGGTTCTCCTCTTCCTCTGGTATTTTGGTGTTTTCACCCGCCTGCCGCGGGCCCAGGAAAGCCTGATCCTGCCGGGGCCGATTTTTGTCAACCAGCGCGGCATCTACATGACCTGGCCGCGCCTGACAGAGACGGGAGGCATCTTCCTGGCATCCGTCATCCTGGGTGTAATCC
>JBAVVF010000862.1:0-9850 GCA_049697155.1 Anaerolineales bacterium | reverse complement strand
CCCTGACACTGGGTCACCCTGGCACCACGACGACCTTTCTGTCATTGCGAGGAGGGTGCTCGCCTGCCCCGGTGCCTTTCCGGGGTCCCGACGAAGCAATCTCAAACTCACTTTACAGGTAAAGCTGCTGATCGAGCGGGAGATTTCTTCGCAAAGAACGCTCGCAATGACGGGAAGGATATGTGGGTTATGTGAGACAATCTCTTAGAACCAGACCTTGAACGTCTTGATCTCGAACGGACACACCGGGAAGGTAAGCTCGCTGCCCTGATACGCGACCGGCTCTTCCTCTTCCTCCAGCAGGCTGCATTCCACTGCCTTGCGAATGGGTTGGCCAAACTTTATGGTGACCGCGTTGCTGCGAAACTGCTTGCACTCGTAGAGACGCACGATCCAGGCGTTCTCGTCCTCGGCCTTCTTGACGGTTTCGAGCACCACGTGGTCCGCATCCACCTCCGCCCAGGCATACGCGGCCGGCAGATCGCCGCCCGGGTTGGCCCGGATGAGCTGCGCCATCAGCGGATCGTTCAAGGCATAGGCTTCCGGGATGACGGCGCTCCCGCGCCAGGTCCCGGCATGCGGCAGCAGGCTGTACGTGAACTCGTAATGCCCCTGGTCGGCGGTCTCGTCCGGTTCCGTAGGTGAACGATGCAGAGTGATGCGCAGCAGGTTGTTCTTCACATCGTACCCATACTTGCAATCGTTCAACAGCGCCACGCCGTAATTGCCTTCGGATAGATCCACCCACTTGTGGGCCGGGTTCTCGTAGTGCGCCGTGTCGAAGGATGTGTTCCAATGCGTCGGGCGCTCGATGCTGCCGAACTGGATGTCGTACGTGGCCCGCAGGGCGCGCACATCCACGGGGAAGGCGGCCTTCAACATCACCTGATGTTCGTGCCAGTCCAGCTCCGTGCGGAAGTCGATGCGCGGGCAGCTGCGATAGATCGTCAGCCGCTGGAGGATGGTTGTGTTGGCAAAGCGCCACGTCAGGCGCAGGACGCCGCGCACGGGGCCGGTTTCCTCGACCGCGGACTCGACCAGCTCATCCACCGGACGCATCTTGTCCTGGTAGAAAATGTCGAACTCCCACGCTTCCCCGTTGATGGCCCGGTCCTCGAACATCTGCAGGACGTTGCCGGGCGCGGTCAGCACCTCGCGCTGGTTGATCTTATCGAACAGCGACGTGATCTGACCCTGCGCGTTCAGGCGGAGACGATAGAAACGGTTTTCGAGGAGCGTCGGGGTGACGGTGATCTCCTCTGCATCCTCTTGGGAAGGAACAACCTTGAACGCCCGGTATCCCAATGACGGGACCAGGCCCGCTTCCAGCAGCAGTCGTTTCTCCTCGCCCGACCCGATCGCCTGCGACGACAGCTGACCTTCCCTGGCAGACAAGGCCTTGCCTGCCAATGTTTCCGACCAGGGCAGCTCGACCAGTCCGGCGCGCGGCCAGGCCAGCGGATTGAAGACGAGGACGGACTCCTCGTCGGCGCGGACGCGGCTCGCAACGGTTCCCTGCGCCTGCTCGAGCGCCTCCCGCCCGATCCCCTCGACGCGGGCGTAATCGCGGCGGCAGTCCTCGAACACCTGCGGGATGGAGGTCCCGGGCAGGACGTCGTGGAACTGGTTGTGCAGGATGATCTCCCAGCCGGAGTTCAGCTCGGCTTGTGGGAAGTCTGTCTGGCCGGTCAGGGTATCGGCGAGGGAACACAGCCATTCGGCGTCGTGGTAAAGCGTCTCAGACTTGCGGTTGGCGCGTTTGTTGTACGCCTGCGACGTGTACACGCCGTGACAGCCTTCGAGGTATAGTTCGCCGTCCCAGACCGGGATGTCCTTCTCCTGCAGCCGTTCCGCCAGCCGCGCGAAGTACGGCTCGACGTTCCCGATCTGCACGCGCGGGATACCGGGGATGTCCGCCTGGGCCCGGATGGCTTCGATCATCTCGTGGGTCGGCCCACCGCCGCCGTCGCCCCAGCCGAAGGGCATCAGCAGCTCGGTGTTGACGTCCTTCTGGCGGTAATGCTCCCAGGCCGTCTTGACATCGTAGGGATTTGCCAGGCCGTTGTAGTTGTAGTGATTCTTGATCGTCTCGCCGGGCGCGGTAAAGAAAGTGACCAGCACCTGCGACCCATCCATGCCGCGCCAGTGGAAGGTGTCGTGCGGGAAGCGGTTGAACTTGCTCCAATGGATGGACGAGCAGGCAAAATATTCCATTCCGCTCTTCTGCATGAGCTGCGGGATCACCCACGAAAAGCCAAACGTGTCCGGCATCCACAGCACCTTGCAATCCACGCCGAACTCGCGGCGGAAAAAGCGCTTGCCGAACAGGACCTGCCGCACGAGCGACTCGGCCCCGGTCAGGTTGGTATCGGCTTCCACCCACCACCCGCCGGTGGCTTCCCACTGGCCCGAGGCGATCTTCTCCCGGACGCGCGCATACAACTCGGGATCGTCCTGCCTGACGAAGTCGTACAGCTGCGGCGAGGAATGGATGTAATGGAACTCCGGGTACTGGCGCATCAGGTGCAGCATGGTCGAGAACGTGCGGCGGGCCTTCTCACGGGTATGATGGCTCTGCCACATCCAGGCCATGTCGATGTGCGAATGCCCGATGGCGTTTACCGAGGGTTTGATCTCGCCGGTCTGCATCTTCTGCAAGCCTTCGGTCAGCAGCTCGAGGGATTCGGCCACCGAGCGATAATACGATTCGGAACGCGGCTCGAAGAAGTTCACATTGACAAAGGCGCGGTTGAGCAGGTTCAGCAGCTCCGTGCGACGCAGATCGTTCTCGTCCAGCTGCTGGACGGCCTTGAGCAGGGTACTGGCCAGGTAATAAAAGCGCTCGGTCGGTACGTCGATCCGGATCAGTCCCGCTTCCTTGAAGCGGCGCTGCGGCGGGGTGAGGTAGATTCCGTTCCAGGCCCGCAGGGCAATGACGATCTCCTCGCCCCGCGCGTATTCGGGCGGCAGCCAGGCTTCCTCGTGCCAGACGTCGATGGCCTGCAGAGGGAAGCCGTTCACGTAAAGCTGCGTCTCGGCCGTCGAGTTGTAGCCGTCCCGCGGACCGACCAGGAAGCGCAGGACCAGCTTGTCGTCGCGCCACTCCTGCGGGATGGGCACGCAGGCCCGGAACCAGGCGATCCTGTCATAGCCGCCCCACAGCCCACCAACCTGGAAGTCATTCCAGGCCCGGTCATCGAAATCGGGCGCCTGCGCGCCGGGAGGATCGCTCTCGATGTATTTGAACTGCGGGATGTCGCGCCGCTCGCGCTGAATGCTGGCCTGGATTTCCTTTAATTGCTTTTGGATCTTCCCGACAGTGAAAAACATAGAATTACCTCCAGAACTTCTTTGCCACAGAGAGCACAGAGACCTTTGAGAAAGGCTCATTTTTCTCTGTGGTCTCTGTGGCTGGGAACGGCCTAATTTATAAAATTATCAACCAAAAAATTCCTCTTCGAGCATGGCGCACAAAACGTGGAAGATCGGCAGGTGCCGCTCCTGGATGGCCGGTGTGTTGTCCGCGGGGACGCGGATGCAGACGTCGCACAACGGTTTCAGCATCCCGCCGGTCGGACCGGTCAGGGCGATGGTGCGCATTCCCAGGGCCCGCGCGACCTGCATGGCATGGATCACGCTGCGGGCATTGCCGGACGTGCTCAGCCCGAGGAGCACATCCCCCGCCCGCCCGTAGCCGTAGACCTGCTGGGCGAAGACCATGTCGGCGGCGGTGTCGTTGCTGATCGCGGAGATCAGCGAGGTCTGACTGACCAGGGAGATGGCCGGCAGCGCGCCCTGCAAAGCCCCCGACAGGTACAGTTCGTTCTCGGGGCTGACGGAGGCCAGCCTGACGCGCATCTCGTTCGATACCGGGCGTTTCAACAGATAGCCTTTCATCAACTCGCCGACGATGTGTTCGGCATCCGCGGCGCTGCCGCCGTTGCCGCAGGTCAGCACCTTGCCGCCGCGGCGGAAGCAATCGCGCAGGATCTCGAACGCGGCCTGAATATCTGTCGCGCAAGCCTCAAGTTCCGGATACTTTGAAATAAGCTGTTCGATTCTTGTCATGCAAAACACTCCAATAACCGTCATTGCGAGGAGTGGCGCCCGCGCTGAGCGGAGCCGTAGGCGAAGACGAAGCAATCTCACTTAGAATGAGGACCCATTACCGGCCTGAGATTGCTTCGCTACGCAGGGCAACGTACGCCCGCTTCGCTCGCAATGACAAAAATTTTTAGTCGGGATAATTCCCTTCTTCCTTCCATACATCCAGCATCACCTCATAGTTCGCCAGCGGCATGCCGGTGTAGATGCAGTTGCTCGTCGCGAAGATATACCCGCCGCCGGGCATCCCCTGCTGAAGGGCATACCGCGCCGACCCTCTGATCTCTGCCTCACTGCCTGAGTCCAGCGAGCTGCACTGCACGTTGCCAATCAGACAGACCCGGTCGCCGTAGAGCCGCTTGACCTCGGCAATGTCCACGCCGGCCTGCGGATCGAGCGAATGCAGGGCGTGCGGATTGGCAGCCACCAGTTGGTCGAGGATCGGCATGATATTGCCATCGGTATGCTTGATAGTATAAAAGCCCAGCTCGCGGTAGCCCCGGATCAGGCGGGTCAGGTAAGGAGCGACGAACTCGCTGAACTTCTTCGGGCTGAGGAAGGGTCCAGTGTTGAAGCAATAGTCCGTGCACAACGCGAAGCAATCCAGTCCGCCCAGCCGTTTCTGACGCTCGGCTTTCTGCAGGGCTTCATCGACCCGCTGATCTGCCTCGGCTTTCAGCTTGTCCGGCTCATCCTTCATGCGGAAGGAGAATTCCATCATCGTGTTCCCGTCCGGGATGCCGAAGGTCGCGTCGCCGTGTTTCATCAGGAAGTAGCGATCGCCGGTCTTTTGGCGGATGATTTCGATCAGCCGGGCGCACTCGTCGAAGTTTCCCGGGTTGGGATGGACAAAGATCGCGCTGTGCTCGTAGGCTTCCGCAGTGGCGATGTAGAGGTCGGCCATGTCGTGACGGTGGAGCTGGCGCTCCTTTTCCTCCATCTGCAGCCACTGGTTGTAGTCGCGGTGCAGCGGATGGACCCGCCCAAAGGCCTCCATCGTCAGGTAGAAGACCAGCTCGAAGTGCGGCACGCGCCCGGTCAGCGGACGCCGCTCCAGCGCGGCAATGAATCGTTCGCGATGAGTTTTCATGATTCCCTCAAATGTTCGAGCGCCCGTTCGAAGAAGTCCGGTTTGCCGAAGCTGCCGGATTTCAGGACGAGCATTCTGGGCGGATGGTTCAGCGACACACAGGACGGCAGGCCGGGCTGGATCTCTTTCCAGACCCGCATCCCGTCCACGCCCAGGCGGGCACACACGGCCGCGGAGGTCTCGCCGCCTGCGACGACCAGCCGGTCCTGACCCGTGGCATCCAGGGCGCGGGCTGTGACTTCGGCCAACGCTTCGGACACCCGCCGCGATACCTCGGTGTTCGAGGCGGAGTGCTCGATGCCGGCCAGACGAGTGTTCTGCAGTGCCTGCGAGTCGTTGGGTGAATGGAAGATCACATCTGTGCCGGAGCGCAGGCTCGTTGCGATGACCGCAGACAACCTGTCGATCTCGGCTTCCCGTTCCGGCGTCGTGAACAGGCGTGACGTATCCAGCACGAAGCGCGGCACTCCCTTTCCCCGCAGGTGATCGATCTGCGCGGCGGTCTGCGGCATGAGACTCCCCGCCGTCACAAGGATGCCCACGCCCTCCAGCGGCGGCAAATCCGGTACCTGCGGGCGAGCTTTTGGCGGCCCCCAGACGGCCGGGAGTTCCTCGGCGATGGCCGAGCTGCCGCACAGCACCGGCTCATCGTGCACGGCCCGGGCGATCGTCGCCAGCACGGACTGGTCGGTCACGTCCAGGATCAGGTACTGACATTGCGAGCGCATGCGTTCGATCTCCTCGCGCAGTGCCTCAGGCCCCCGGTCGATCGCCGCGTGCCTCACTAGCGCCACCTTGCGCTTCGTCTGCGATCCCAGGATGCCGACAAGGTCCGAGCGCCGCATGGGATGGATCGGATCGTCCCGGAACTCCGAGTCCTCGAGCTTCTTTCCGTGGACGTAGTGAATCCCATCCACCGTCGTGCGCCCGTTCTTGGGGAAGCCCAGCACCACGACCGCGAACTCCAGCCCGAGGGCGTCCAGCATGGCGTCGAACTCCGCGCCAATGTTGCCGCGGAAGACGGAGCAGGTCTTGTTGTGGAACTGGCGGCAGTCCGCCGCCTGCAATTCGCGCGTGGCAGCAAAGACCTTGCGGTAGGCGACCTCCGGCGGGTCGAGGCGCGAGTTGGTGTCGAGGATCAGGATGTCCGGCGCCTCCAGGTTATCCTGCGGCGCAGCAAAGGAGGAACCCTCCTCCTTGAAGGAATAGACATGCGTCAGGTAATCGGACTTGGCGAACATGATGCCGATATCGTTGGAGCCGGTCACATCGTCGGCGACTACACCCATTTTCATTGTGACCACTCCCGTCGCGGCCGGTAGCCGGAATTGTCCAGGAAGTCTGCCACAATGGAGGCGGGCAGCGAGCGGAGTTCGAGTCCGGCGCTCCGGGCGGTGATCGCCATGCGGCAGACCATCTCCAGGGTTTGCAGGCCCATCAGCGCCTCCCGGATCGACGTGTCGTAGACCAGAACGCCGTGATTCTCCAGGAGCAGGATGTTCGCCTCCCGTGCCTTTGCGCGCACCGCCTCGCCCAGTTCCGGTGAGCCGGGATGGAAGTACCCCACGCGCGCGGCACGTTCGATGTAGTACATGTCCTCGACGAACAGGTCCGCCGGGATCGGGATGTCCACGCAGGCAATCAGGGTGCTGTAAAACGGCGAGGCATGCAGGACCGCACGGATCTCGGGACGCTGCTCGTAGATGGCGCGGTGCATCGGCGTTTCTTTGGAGGGTTTGCCGCTGCCGGAGAGCGGGCCGTTGAAGGAGCATTCGACGAAATCGTCATCCCCCAGTTCGCCCAGGCGCGTGCCGCTGGCAGTGATGAGATAGCGGTCGTGGTTGAGACGGACGCTCAGGTTGCCGGCATTGCCCCAGGTCAGGTCATGCTCGAGCAGGTAGCGTCCGGCGGATTTGAGGCCCTGGCGGGCTTCGTTCAGATCCATATCAGGCATCTCCCTTGTGCGATAAGGTTTGTGTATTCCAGCCTCGGATTTCCAGCTGCCGCTCGCCCGCAGGGACATCCGTCCAGGTCACCTTCACCGTACGGCTCTCTCCGGGCAGGAGGCAGAAATAGTTGTCGTCGAAGTAAACATAGCCCGGGGCGCGGACGTTACGGGCGTCCTCCAGCCAGACGAACATCGCGGCCGTCTCGCCGTCGTTGGTCAACGCCAGGGACTCGCCGGACGCCGAAACCGAAAGCCTCGTCGGCGGGCAGGCAAGCATTGGGGAAAGGTTCGCGGCCCGGCTAAAGGCATAGCGGTTGTGAGCCAGCATGCCGTCCGGGCCGAGCAGCTGCAAGTCGAGGAAGAAGACCTCCTCCGGGATGTCCGCCAGCGGTTTCTGGAAAATGGCCAGCTTCGCGGAGCAGTTCACATCGAAGGAGACGGTCTCCGTCCGCTCGGCATGGACCTTGCCATCTATCCCAACGAGGCGCATGCGGAGGGTAACATTGCTGTAGGGCTGCTCGTGCGAGTTGCAGACCCAGGCTTCGGCTTCGAACTGCTCGCAGCTTTCCCAGGCCAAAGTTTGGAATTTCGCCGAAACCAGCAGCGGCACGTAGGCTCGGGTCACGGCATGGTAGGCAGGCTTCGGGCGCGCAAAGAAATCCACCGCCGACGTACAGGCCACCATCGGGTACGGCTCGTTGAACTGCCAGGGCAATGTGCCGCTGTTGTGATACTTGCGCCGCCGGTCGGACTCGAGCGCGTAGCGCAGGCCGTCGGCCTGCATGAACTGCGTGGCGCGGGCAAGCATTTCGATGTCCGGCAATTCGCCGAAGGTCGCCTCCCACATCGGGCGCTTGACCCACCACGAGCCGCGGTGGAACCAGGTCGGGTTGTCGAGGTCGGCAGGCCATTGATGCTCCCGGCTGACGGTGGCGTTCAATGTTCGGAGGTTCGTAATGCCTTCCACGCCGAACTCGCTGTGCAGGAGCGAAACGCCCGCGTTGTACAGCTCGCATTGGCCGGTGGCGCCCTGGTACTCCCACGGCCCGTGGACGTCGTGCAAGGCAGACGGATCCTTCGCGATCAGTTCCAGCGAGTTGCCGAAGACCGGGCCCGAGGGCGAGGTCGGCAGCCAGAGCCGGCCCGGGTCGAGGCGCGCCACCGCGGCCTTGAGCGAGGCCAGGACGGGATGAGAATCGTCCAGCGGCCGGTCGGGCGCGCCGCTCAGCTCGTTGCCGCCGCACCAGACCACCAGCGATGCATGGTTGCGCCGGCGCGGGATGATCCCTTCGGCAGCCGCGGCGATCATCTGCACGTACTCCGGCGAATCGGACGGGACGTTGTCGATCCCCGAGCTGGACTGGATGAACTCCTGCCAGACCATGATCCCCAGCCGGTCGCACGCGTCGTAGAAGGACTCCTTTTCGATCAGCCCCCCGCCCCAGACGCGCAGCAGGTTGACGTTGGCGCGTTTGGCCAGCCTGAGCAGACGCTCCAGTTTGGCCGGCTGCGGGACGCCGTACATCACGTCCATCGGCACCCAGTTCCAGCCCTTGGCGTAGACCTTCCGCCCGTTGACGATGAAAGTATACGGCAGCGCGGCCGGGTCGGCGGAGTCGTTCGGGGCCAGGCCGATCTGTCGGATGCCGAAGGAAACCTTGCGGGAGGCGGACACCTCCTCCCCGGCGAGGACCCGGACTTCCGCCTCGTACAGTTCCTGCTCACCGGAGCCGTTCGGCCACCACAGGCGGGGAGCCGTCACACCGAGGCAGGCCTCGGCGCGGGTCTGGCCTGTCTCCATCTCATTCCGCGCCCGAGCAACGACCTTTCCATCGTGGCGCAGGATAATCACTACCTCTGTCGCTACACGCAGCGCAGAGTCCAGATCGCATGTAACAGTTACATCCGCACGGCTGAAATCCTCCGCAAGCTGCGGCCGGACGAAGACATCATTTATGCACACGTGTGCATAACTTTTCAGATAGACGTCATCCCAGATGCCGAGGTGAACCATACGCGGGCAGAAGTCCCACCAGTAGTTCATGCGGGTCTTGACCGTCCGCACGCGGCTCGTCCGGCCGACCTGCGGCTGCTCAAGGGGCGCGGACTCGATGACCACGGCCAGGAGGTTCTCCTCGTCGCAGTGAAGCTTGTCGGTCACGTCGAAGACGGACGGGGTGAACATCCCGGTATGCGCCCCCAGGCTCTCGCCGTTCAGGAAGAACTCGGCCTGATAGTCCACACCCTCGAAGTGCAGCCGGAGGCGTTGACCGCTGAGATCCTCGTCAACCTGAAAGGTCTTTTTGTAAAGCCAGGTGCGCTGGGGAATCCACTCGCAGAGCAGGCTGTTCCGGTCGACGTACGGATCGGGGATCTCGCCCAGCTTCCACAGGTCGTGGTGCGGACAGCCCGGGACCGAGCCGGTCCGCCACTGACGCTTGTCGCGCGTGTCGGGCAGGTGCGAGCCTCGCCAGCGCCAGTCTTCACCGTAGAAATCCTTGAAGCGCCAGTCGCTCCCGTTGAGCGAGATGCGTTTATTCATCCGGCCACTCCAGCAGGTTCCGCTCGGTCACAGCCTCGGCCGGGTCGCGCGGGATGTGGAAGGTCCTGATCTCATTCGGGCCGAAGTCCGCCTCAATGACGCGTCCCAGCGCGGGCAGCTTGATGGAAGCATGCGCCGCGGCCCCGCAGGTCTCGCAGGCCCGCAG
>JBAVVF010000861.1:0-4426 GCA_049697155.1 Anaerolineales bacterium | reverse complement strand
TCTATAGCAATGGGGTTCTCAGTGATTTTGACCTCGACTTAAGCGTTGTGGGATGGAAAGCGGCGACGGGCGTATCTGGTCAGTCAGATGATGACTGCCCGGTAGTGGTCAATGTTGGCGGCGGCGGAGATTACTGGACCGGGTTATTCACCACATCCAGGGCTGTGAACCACGATCCCTTGCGAGGCTGGAAAATCTCCGGAGGTCCGCTCTCCAAAAATGTCCCGTTGACTGCAACGTTGCAGGCGATCTACCCGAGTTTTCAGCCCTATGGGCTGGACGCAAAAATGAGCGAGGACAGTAAATTTACGTTGAAGGTCACACCCAGGAAGAAATAGGAGCCCTGTCACCAAACATCCCCCACCCAATTACCCAACGGTGGGGGATGTTCTTATTCGAAGCCCGAAACCCGGTATTCCCATTCCAGGCGCGCATCGATGAATTCGCGGTGTTGGTGATGAGCGTATGCACTAATGGTCTGTGAAAGGTTCCATCAGCATAGTCTGGCAGGCTTAAACAAAAACCATAGCCTTGCAAGCTATGGTTCGTAAAATAGAGTGAGAAAGGCCGGACCCACGACATTCGACGAGTCTCAACCTCCGGGCACTGAACGGCCTGGCGAAAAACCGGGGCTCAATTGTGAGAGATCAGCCGGTGATCTGGGCGACGACTGCCTCGAGCCCCTTGGTAATCGGGTGATCCGGATACTTGAAGGAGAAGATGCCGGACGAAGCCAGCGTCATCATTTCATCGGCATGCGGAAGCACCGCCACGACCGGGACGTTGTAGGTCTGCTCGACGCGGCAGCGCACATCCTCGAAATCGAAGGCCGACGGCGTCTTGTTGACCACCATCAGCATCTTCGGCACATCCAGCTTGCGGGCCACGTCGACGGTCACTGCCGTGCCCTGATAATCCTGCTGGTCGGGGCGCATGATGATGACCAGCGCGTCCGAGATCGCGATGGACAGCAGCGTCTCTTCGTTCAGGCCGGGATGTGTGTCGATCAGCAAATAGTCGAGACCCATCTTGGCAACGATGTCGCGGAAGCCATCGTTCAAAAGCCCCACATCATAGCCTTCGCGCAGGATGCGGGCGATCTCTCCGGCTTTGATGCTGGAGGGGATCAGGAAGACCTGACCCTTGACCTGCGTCCCGAGGTGCCCGGTGACATCGTGGGCGGCTTCCTGGATCGCGCATTTGCCCCACAGATAATCATTCAGCGAATGCACCATTTCGGACTCATCCAGGTTGAATAGGATGTGAATGCCCGGCGATTGGATGTCCGTGTCGACGACGCCGACCCGCGCCCCGCCCATCGCCAGCAGGGAAGCCAGGTTGGCCGTCGTATTGGACTTTCCCGTCCCGCCTCGGAATGAATGAACCGAAAGAATTTTCGCCATATTTCCTCTCTATCTGCAAAGTTGTTCCTGTTGTTGAATCGATTATAGCCTAACTATTTTGAAAATCAACTATCGTGTGCTTTACAGTATTTTATGTTATAGTCCCAGCGGGTGTGGCATTTTATTACTAGCCGGGCAAACTGAGAGAGTTACACAGACCTTACATCGGCCTTACAGCGACCCTTTTCTGCATCTTCCAACAACTAACACTACGGAACACATTTCCATGACTGTTCAGCCTGCCGAAAGCGATGAACTCCTGATCAAGCAATTCAAAGACGGCAACTCCAATGCTTTCAATGAACTATATCAGCGTCATCTATCCGGCGTCTATAAGCGCGTTTCCTATATGATCCCGGAACAGGATGTGGAAGATACCACCCAGGAAGTCTTCATTGCGGCGCTCAAATCCCTTCCGTTCTTTCGAGGCGAAGCGCAATTCAGTACCTGGCTGCGCACCTTAACAAACAACAAAATTGCTGAATATTATCGCAAATGCAACCGCAAGCGGGAAGCCCCCCGGGTTGCGTTCAACGATGCACTCGATCACAGCGATGGCAATACCGCCAGACTGATGGAAGAACGCATCGCACTCAACAAGGCGCTTCAACAAATTCCCGAGCCATATCGGGAGGTGATCGTGCTCCGTTTCATCGAAGGTCTCCAGTTCAACGAGATCGCCGAATTGCAGGGACAGCACCTGGAAGCCACCAAATCACTTTTCCGACGGGCGGTCACCGCCCTGCGCGATCAATTGGATAAATGAAGATGAGTCAACCCAATCACACCCACCCCAGCCCGGATGACCTGCTGGCTGACTTCACAGACCGCGTTCTGGATGGAAAGATATCCAGCCCCGCCTCTCCCGCAGACGCCGAGCTGCGCGGTCTCGAAGAGACAGTCCTGCGCCTCAAGCAGACCCTGCCACAGACGGCCCCGGACGAGAAGACTCTCAGGCGCATGCAAGCCGATTTCAAGGTCCGCGCTCGAAAGGCTGGCATCTCCATCCCGCCCTCCTGGCCGCTTCTGCGGCCCCGCCAGCGTTTCGCCCTGGCCTTTGCCGGAACGGTCCTGGCCGCTCTCCTGGTCGCCTACCCCTTCCTGGCGTCCACCGGCGAACCCATTGAAGGCACCGCCGGCTTTCAAACACAGGCCCTGATCGTCCTGGCCGGCATCGGATGCGTGATCGGTCTGCTGCTCTGGGCCAGACGTCACAAATAGCTAACGTACGCACCACCCAACCAAGGAGGAACATCGAAACCGATGCGAAGTCCTGTCAACAGAGATGAACTCATTGTCTTTTCTTTGTAGAATCAAAAGGAGTTAATTATGAAAAATTCAGGATCGAAATGGGCACGCATTCTTTTTGCCCTGCTTGTCGTAACCGTCGTTCTATCCATGCTGCTTGCAGCCTGTGCCCCCGCCGATGACGGACTCTCCGGCGGCGCCGGCGGCGGCGGCAAGGATGGTGATGGCGATAAAGACAAGGATAAGGACAAGGGCAAGGACGACGGGGGCAGTAAGGATAATGACGATAAAGACAAGGATAAGGGGGGCGGTTCCGGCAATGGGAACCAGGACGACCAACAAAACAACAATCAGCAGACACAAAACCAGCCGGGCGACAAGAACAAGGATGCCGGTGAGGATAATGGGAACGTTCGCGGGACGAACAGCGGCATTCCTGATCCATGTCTGGAAGAGGGAGCTTTGCCCTGCGGTCAGGGCGACCACGGTCGAGGCACCCCCATCAATGGCAGCCTGCACGCCAACAGCCGCGCTGCGCAGGGTGAGGTCGATCCAATCTGTGAGACCGAGCCAACCCCTCCGCCCACCGAGCCGCCTCCCACAGAGCCGCCCACCGAACCGCCTCCGACGGAGCCGCCCACACCGCCTCCCACAGAGCCGCCGCCCAACCCGCCTCCTCCGATCAAGCACGTCAAGCCGGCCGCGCCTGCTGCCTGCCAAAACTGGATCGTCTTCCACTCCTTCCGCACGGGCACCGAGCAGATCTTCCGCCTCGACGGGGTCGAAGGAGCAGCAGATGCTCAGTTGATCAACCTCTCCAACAGCACAGCCATGGATTCCCGTCCGAGCCGCGCCCCCGATGACACGTTTGTCGTATTCCAAAGCAACCGCACCGGCAACGTAGAATTGCACATGTCCGACAGCGAAGGCAAACAGCAGATACGTCTGACCAACACCAAATCCAACAACGTCAACGCCATGGTCGGACCGGACGGTGAAAGTGTTATCTATCAAAGCGACCGCAACGGCAACTGGGACCTCTACGTGCTCAACGTCAAGACAGGCGTGGAGAAACAGCTGACCTCGAACACCTCCGACGATGCCAATCCATTCTGGTCCCCCGACCCGAACTGGATCGTGTTCCAGAGCAACCGCACCGGCACATGGAACGTCTACCTGCTGGATGTGTCGACCGGGACCGAATATACGGTCACAAACCGCCCATACGATATCGTCTTCCCGAGCTGGTCGCCCAACGGAAAGCAGCTGGCCTTCTTCGCCGACTGGGGCGGCAACTGGGATCTGTACATCTCCGACCTGCAGGGCGGCAGCATCAAGCGTCTCACCGATCAGGGCAACGCCGGCAACGCAAGCTGGTCACCCGACGGCAGCCGCATCGCCTATCAGGTGGACAGCAGCAACAGCAATACTGACGTATTCACGTACGATCTGCGCACCGGCAAGGAATATCAGCTGACGATCTTCAACGGTCCGGACAGCGCACCCTCCTGGGATTGCGGAGGACTCAACATCTCCTTCACGTCCACCAGCGAGGGCAACCCCAATATCTACAGCGTACCGTGGCAAGGTGGATCCATCTCCTACATCACGAACACGCCTTTCACCAATAAGTGGTCCGAGTGGTCTCCCTCCAAGGAACCTGGCTCGCGCGGCTACTAAGCCGATCATCAACAGGAGGCGGTGGCGCCGAACCTAAACGGCGCCACCGCCTCAACCTGCTGAAAATGCAGGATTGAGGCAGCCTCTTCAAACAT
>JBAVVF010000860.1:0-8696 GCA_049697155.1 Anaerolineales bacterium | reverse complement strand
GGCGATCAAATTGTCTATGAGCGAACCCACGACCTGCGGCGAGGCTCGCAAACGCTGACCTTACCCCTGACTGCAGGACAGCCGGGCTTTGTCACGTACCAGGTACAGATCACGCCGGAGCAGGATGGCCTGTATCAGAACAACCGCATGGATGCCTTCTCCCAGGTCGAAGGCCCGCCGCTCATCCTGGTGGTCGCTCCCCCACCCGGGGAAGCTTTACCCGGGGGCGAAACGCGTCCCGATGAGCATGCAGCCCTCGTGCAGGTTCTGGAGGCGGCCGGACTGAGCGTACAGGTAGCCACACCCGCGCATCTGCCATCGGATCTTCCCACGCTTGCACAATATGATTCCGTGGTGCTGGTAGATGTGCCGGCGCGCAGCCTCGGGAACAATCAGATGGAGAATCTGCAGTCATATGTGCATGATCTGGGCGGCGGGCTGGTTGTGGTCGGCGGACCGACAAGCTATGGCGTTGGAGGATATTACCGTACACCCCTCGAGGAGGCTTTACCGGTCGAAATGCAGATCAAAGATGAGCAGCGGCGTCCTTCGCTGGGGATCATATTCATCATCGATCACTCAGGCAGCATGTCGGATGCAAGCGGCGGCGTGGAAAAACTGGAGCTGGCAAAGGAAGCCGCGGCGCGCTCCATCGAACTGCTCTTTCCGACCGACCGAGTCGGTGTGATTGCGTTCGATGACAGCGCCTCCTGGGTCGTGCCCATGACCGAACTGGACGACCCCGACCAGGTCGCCAGCGCGATCGGGAGCATTCGCGAAGGCGGCGGGACGGATATCCTGGCGGGCTTGCAGGCCATGGCAGAGGTTTTGCCGGATGATCCCGCCAAAGTGAAACACGTGATCCTGCTGACCGATGGCGGCGCCGACCCGACCGGCATCCCTGAATTGATCCAGCGGCTCAATACAGAGAACGGCATCACGCTCTCGACGGTCGGAGTCGGCAACGACGCCGCGCCCTTCCTGGAGGATCTCGCGACCATTGGGGCAGGCCGTTACCATTTCACGAACGACGCTGCCAGCATTCCCAGCATCTTCACCGAAGAAACATCGCTGGCGACGCGCGCTTATCTGGTGGAGGAGCCGTTCTTCCCCACCCTGGTCAACTCGTCGCCTATCCTGGCTGGCATTACCGAGACGCCGCGTCTGTTGGGCTATGTTGCCTCCAGCCCCAAGGACCTCGCCCAAGTCATCCTCCAATCTGACAAGGAGGATCCGGTCCTGGCCGCCTGGCAGTACGGATTGGGCCGTTCGGTCGCGTTCACGTCCGATGCGACCGGTCGCTGGGCCCGTGATTGGGTGCAGTGGGATGGCTTTCCAACGTTCTGGGTCCAGGCGGTCCGCTACACGATCGGCAGTCCGGCAAACTCGGCTTTGCAGATGAGCGTCACGGTGCAGGGAGAGCAGGCCCGCCTGACGATCGACGCGCACACCCCCACGGGCGAATTCATGAACGGCTACCAGGTGAGCGCTAACATCGTCGCGCCGGACGGCAGGGCGCAGCCCGTCACATTGAAGCAGATCGCCCCGGGAAGATATGAAGCGTTCTTCAACCCCACCGAACAAGGCGTGTACCTGATCCGCTTTTCGGGGCAGCCCGCGGAAGGCCAGGACAGCGAGTCCTTTGCCGAGACCACAGGCTGGACTCTCTCCTATTCACCGGAATACAAGTACCTTGATTCGGACCCGGACCTGCTCGTGCGATTGGTCGCCCTCAGCGGTGGGAAGTTCGCCACCTCAAATCCCACGGATGCCTTCTCCCATGACCTGAAAGCGACGCGCGCCACGCGACCGATCTGGCCCTGGCTGGTCCTGCTCGCCGCGCTCCTGCTTCCATTCGACATTGCCTCCCGCCGATTGATCATCACCCGGCAGGATATGGCGCGCTTACGGGCATGGACTGTTGATAAGCTGGGCATCCAAAAGCCTTCCGTTCCACAAGCCAGACAGCCGGCGCCGCATCTGCAGCCGCTCTTCAAGGCAAAAGAACGCGCACATGAAGATACACAATCTCCGCGCCCACTGCCGCCCGTTGACAGGAATATTCAGCAGCCTGCTTCTGAACCGGCACAAATGGCTGGACCTGCAGCAGAACCGGAGGGAGCATCCCAGGAACAGCCCCTCAGGCAGCCTGAAACATCCACATCGACAACTGCATCCCTGCTGGCCCGCAAGAAGGCGCTCCGAAAAAAATCCGATTGACATTAACGAGGAATTGGAAGTCAAACACCGGCCGTTAAAATATAAAAGGCTCTCGCGTGAGAGCCTTTCGAGCTGGGGAGCAGGGATTCGAACCCCAAATTCCACGTCCAGAGCGTGGCGTGTTACCGTTACACCACTCCCCAATACGGCGGATATTTTACCACTACTTTCTTCTTTCGGAGGCAGTTCTTTTGCGATTAGAGTGGATAATCTGGTGGGCCAGCCACAGAGCCCACAGAGATTTTTGAGAGTTTTTTCTCAAAGAACTCTGTGATCTCTGTGGCAAAAGTCTGGGGTAACCCATTCTTTTAGCCACTCCCTTTGCGATGACAGTTACTGCAAATCCAGCGTGCGGCACTTTGTCACGCCATCCGGAGACGGGCAGAAGCTATTTGCCGCGGGCGGCCCGGCGGGTATTGTCTTCCATGTCGAGAAGGATCAGGATTCCTTTTGAGATGCCATGCAGGCCAAAGAAGTAAAAAATACCGGGGAGCGGCTGAAGAAGATAGGGAGCGAAGATGTTGAGGGACGTCAGGAAGGTCGCGCCCTTATCACCGTAAAGCCCATTCCAGTACTGCCCGAGAAACATGGTGATCGAAAACAGCCAGGACAACACATAAATGGTCAGTGTCACCCATGCCAGAATGTCGGCCCCGCGTGACAGGCGCAGGACGGAATCACGGTCGAAATACGTTCCAAGGAAGGTTCCCTGCTTTTGGTTTGATTCGGTCATGATAGCCTCCGGGCTTAATTATAACGTACGCTTTGTTATAATATCGGAATAATAAAAGCCTTTCAAAGTCTGGCTCAAGCGATTGACGCCGCATATTCCTGAAAAGTTCCAGAAGAGAGATGCAATGACCGAAGAAACCAAGTACACCGACTTCATCCGCGAGGCAGTCGCAGAAGATCTGCGGACCGGACGCTTCACCTACGTTCGGACGCGCCTGCCGCCCGAACCGAACGGCTATCTGCATGTCGGACACGTCAAGGCATGGATGATCGATTACCTCATCGCCAGGGAGAACAACGGCGAGTTGATCATGCGCTTCGACGATACCAATCCCGTCAAGGAAGAGACTGAATTCGTCGATGCCATCATGGAGGATACACGCTGGCTTGGCATTGAATGGAAGGAAGTAACCTATGCTTCCGACTATTTCGACCGGCTCTATGAATGGGCAATCCAGCTGGTAAAAAAGGGACTGGCCTATGTGGATGATCAGAGTCCCGAGGAAGTGAGTGCCAACCGCGGTACCTTTACGGAACCCGGGAAGGAGTCGCCCTACCGGAACCGCAGCGTCGAGGAGAATCTTGACCTGCTGGAGCGCATGAAGAACGGTGAATTCCCAGACGGCTCACGCGTTCTGCGCACCAAGATCGACATGGCGCATCCCAACATCAACATGCGTGACCCCGTGATGTATCGTATCATCCATGAGCCCCCCCATCACCGCACCGGCTCGAAATGGAAGATCTATCCCATGTATGATTGGACCCACGGGCAGAACGACTCCATGGAAGGCATCACCCACTCACTATGCTCGCTGGAATATCGCGATCACCGTCCGCTTTACGACTGGTACCATGAACAATTGGGCGTGTTCAAATCCAGACAGATTGAGTTTGCCCGCCTGAACCTGAACTACACCGTCACGAGCAAGCGCAAACTCCGCCGCCTGGTGGAAGAAAAATATGTCAACGGCTGGGACGACCCCCGCATGCCGACGCTGCGTGGTCTGCGCCGGCGCGGCTATACAGCGGAAGCCATCATCGATTTTGTCAAGCGCATGGGCATTTCAACGGTGGTCACCTCGAATTCCGGCGTCATCGGAGACTTCGCTTTTCTGGAGGCCTGTTTGCGCGAGGAACTTAATAAACATTCACTGCGGCGCATGGCGGTCATCAAACCTCTGAAACTTGTGATTGATAACTATCCGGACGATCTCGTCGAAGAGATGGAGGCAATTAATAATCCCGAAGCGCCGGACGCCGGCACGCGCAAAGTTCCCTTCGCGAAGACCCTCTATATCGAGCAGGATGATTTCCGTGAGACGCCGCCGCCAAAATATTATCGCCTGTATCCGGGCAATGAAGTGCGCCTGCGCTACGCCTATTTCGTCAGATGCACGCACGTCGTCAAGAATGAAACAGGCGAGGTGATCGAGGTCCATTGTACGTACGATCCCTCCACGCGCGGCGGCGACGCACCCGACGGCCGCAAGGTGAAATCGACCATCCACTGGGTGTCTGCAACCCAGGCGCAGGCAGCGGAAATCCGCATGTATGATCGCCTGTTCCTGAAGGAAGACCCCGAGGAGGGAGATGAGGGCTTCCTGGCATGTCTGAATCCCGACTCACTGCAGGTCCTCCACGGGTATGTCGAACCGCTGCTCGCGCAGACGACACCAGGTGACCGCTTCCAGTTCGAACGCCTCGGCTACTTCTGTACAGACCAGGACTCGACCGACGGCAAACCTGTTTTTAACCTGACCGTATCGCTGAAGGATACCTGGGCAAAGATAGAAAAGAAAACAAAGTAGTCGTACAGATGTAACCGATTTTCAAGGATAAGCACCATGGCATCGAGACCCTCCAGGAAATTCCAGCAGCTGCTGCTCAGTTTTTCGCAATCCTAAGAGAAGCGGGAACGGCACACCATCGAAGAGGCTCTCTGGGATGAATTTGGCGCAGAGTATGCCGTTTTCGTGCTCGACATGTCCGGCTTCTCCCTGCTGACGCGCAAATATGGAATTGTTCACTATCTTTCCATGGTGCGGCGCATGCAGTTGACGACAAAACCGATCGTCAAGTCGTACGGCGGGAGCATGATCAAGTATGAAGCTGATAACTGCTTCGCGGTCTTCCCCGACCCGCTTTCGGCGGTCAACGCAGCCATTGCCATGCAGCACGCGTTCAGGGCAGCCAATTTGCTGACCGCGGATGAGCTGGATATTCACATCGCCTGCGGAATCGATTACGGCAAAGTGTTGATCATCGGACACGAAGATTGTTTCGGCGACCCGGTCAATCGGGCCTCCAAAATGGGAGAAGACCTGGCCTGCAGCGGGGAGATCCTCGTGACAAAAGAAGCCATGCAAATGATCCCGCCCGAGGCAGGCATCAAGGCGCGCGAAATGAGCGTGTCCATCTCCGGGATCAACATTCCGGCGTATATAATCGACTATCAGGACCGGGAAAAGGTTTCCCCGTAAAAAACACAGACCGCCTCGAGGCGGTCTGTGTTTTTGGTGTGCTTTAATTCTTAGAACAAGCGGATGAGAAGAAGGACCACTACAATCACAAGCAGGATGTGGATAAGATTGCCGCCTCCCCATCTGCCTCCCCGCCGTCCTCGGCCTCTCCAGCCGAAAGCGCCCACCAGCCATAGAACCAATAGAATGATAATGATCGTCTCAAGCATATCAATTCTCCTTATATCCAGCGATTGTGCCCGGCATTCAGGCTGCATGTTATTTAACGAGCCTGCTTAAGACGTGTTACTGCCTCCCTCTGCTCGAAATCGTTTTCTACATCTTTTCCAGGGCTTCAATTGCGTGACGCAATCTTTCCAGGACGCTGTCTCTACCAATAATCTCCATGCTTTCGAACAACGGCGGGCTGACCTTCTGGCCCGTGACCGCGACCCGCAGGATCCCAAAGACCTGATTCGGGCTCAAGCCGGATTTTTCGACGAACTCACGCATCGGCGGCTCGGCAATCTCGTGGGATAGACTGGGCAGTCCGGCAAGGATGTCATATGCCTGGCGGGCGACATCCGCCGACTGCCTTGCATCAAGTCCCTTGGCAATCAGGTCTTGCGGGTCCGGCTCCACCGTCTCCTGGAAGAAGAAACCTGCAAAGGGAATGCAATCATCCAGCGTCACGAGGCGCTCGCGGATCAGCGGAGTGATTTTGAGCAGCGTGTCGTTGTCGACCTCCAGGCCCGCCTCGAGGAAGTAAGGCTTGATCCGCCGCGCCAGATCCTCGGTCGCGAGCAGGCGAATATGCGTCCCGTTGAAGTGGTCCAGCTTTTGGAAGTTGATCGCGGCAGGTGAGGGAGTCAAATTGTCAATATTGAACCGCTTGACCATCTCATCCAGCGTCATGACATCGTCTTCGGCGACTCCCCAGCCCATCAGGACAATCCAGTTCAACACACCTTCAGGGGTGTAACCCAGATCCTTCAAGTCTCCGACAAAAATGGAATGTCCATCCTTGATGGCTTCCGCGGTTTCGCGCTTGCTCATCTTGCCCTTGCCGCTTGGCTTGAGGAAGACCTAAAGATGGACCCAGACGGGTTCATCCCAGCCGAAGGCCCGGACGATGTTGACATGCAGAGGGAAGGTCGAAAGCCATTCCGAACCACGGATCACATGAGTAATCTCCATCAGGTGATCGTCGATCATGGCCGCCATGTGGTAGGTTGGCAGTCCATCCGACTTAAGCAGAACGAAGTCATCCAGGGCAGTATTTTCGATCGTGATGGGGCCGCGCAGCAGATCAACGGCAGTCGTTGAGCCTTCCTTCGGCATCTTAAAACGGATCACATACTTCTCCCCGGCAGAGATTCGACGGTGCGCCTCCTCTAGGTCGAGTCGCCGGCAGGTCCCATCATAGCGCGGGTTTTCCTTGCGGGACTGTTGTTCCTGACGCACTTTCTCCAGGCGCTCGGCTGTACAGAAACAGGGAAAGGCAGAACCCTTTTCGACGAGTTCCCAGGCATACTTGCCGTAGATCGCGCGGCGCTCGGTTTGTCGATAGGGACCATAGTTGCCCCCCTGGACAGGTCCTTCCTCCGGCGGGATTCCCAGCCACTCCAGGCTTTGGATAATTTCGTCCTCAGCACCGGGCACAAACCGCTTCTGATCGGTGTCTTCGATGCGGAGAATGAACGTACCGCCCGTCTTTCGGGCAAAGAGATAGTTATAGAGTGCGGTACGGGCGCTTCCGAGGTGAAAGCGGCCGGTCGGCGAGGGGGCCATTCGAACGCGTACGGGCTTCAACTTGGGTATCCTCCTGCAACGAAACTCAGAATTCCATCTGTCTGTGACGCATGGCAACGCTTTGAACCAGTCCAATGCCAAGCATTAGTGAAGTAAGGCCGCTGCCGCCATAACTGATGAATGGCAGCGGCAGGCCGGAGACGGGCACGATGTTCAAGTTCACGCCGATGTTGACCATGCCCTGAAAGAAGATCAGGGTCGCGACGCCATAGGCAATATTCATCCCGGCCACATCGCGGGCCTTTTGCGCGGTGCGCAGGCATCTCCAGATGATCAGCACCAGGATCACGATCACAAGCAGCGCGCCGATCAAGCCGAACTCCTCAGAGATGGCGGAAAAGATAAAGTCGGTGTGGCGCACTTTCAGGAAGCGCAGCTGCGTCTGCGAGCCATGTCCATAGCCTTTGCCAAACCAGCCGCCCGAACCGATGGCGATTAGGGCCTGCTGCACATTGTAGGTGGCGCCGAATGTGGCGTTGGGGTCCGGCAAGATAAAATTGGTGATGCGCTCCTGCTGATATTCCTGCAGGAAGGGAATCCGAATCCCGGCTGCCGAAAGCGCAACAATCGTCGCAATGGTCACAAACCCGGTGACGCCGAACAGGAGCAGATGCTTGAGCTCGATCCCGTTGAACCACAGCAGCGAGGCCAGAATCACCATGAGCACCACGACATTGCTCAGGTTGGGCTGGATGAGAATCCAGAACGCCATACCCATGGTCCACAGGAAAGCCCCCAGGATCCAGCGCAGACTGCGCGGCTGGCTCTGCGTCCGGTCGAAGTAACGGGCCAGCAGCAGGATGGCCACGATCTTAGCAAACTCGGTTGGCTGGAGGAACAACACACCGACCTGAAACCAGCGGGCGGCACCAAACACCGCCTGGGCCACGGCAGACAAGGCGATGAGAAAGAGACTCATGACGATGAAAATCGGGCGGTACAACGCCATCCAGTAGCGATAATCGATCGCAGCCACGACAAAGATCAGGAGCAGCCCCACCAGGGCAAAATAGATCTGGCGATTGATGAGAGGCAGAAGCACCTCATTCCCCGCAACGGCCGAACGAATCATGGTCGTGCCGAACGCAGTAGCCAGAACCACTGCGCCCAGGAGCCAGAAGTCGAAATAGCGCCATGAAATGCCGCGCAGCATCTGGGAAACTTACCTGGACCTTTTCGCGCGGCGGCGGGCCGTACCCTTCAGAGGGATATCCGCGACGAGGCGCTGTGAGCGGCCGTCGTGGGCCACGTCGATCTGCATGGATTGCACGTCGATCTCCACGTGACGCGAGATGGCCGCGATTAAATCGTCTTTCAGGGAGTTAAGCTCGGCCGGAGTGAGGTCTGTGCGGTCATGGATCAGGACAAGCTGCAGCCGCTCTTTGGCGCTCTCGGCACTGTTTTTCCTTCCGAGCAAACGGTCGTAGAAACTCATGTCACTTCCTCCCCGTCAATCGTTGGATGCGCTGC
>JBAVVF010000859.1:0-4264 GCA_049697155.1 Anaerolineales bacterium | reverse complement strand
CCGGTTGTCACTGAGACGCCAGTCGTTACGGAAACCCCGGTGCCTGATGGATCGGTCTCCGGAACAGTGCTGGCCGGCACGCCGGTCACCGTCCGTCAGTATAAGGAAGATGACTCTGGCGCCGGATCGATGGACGTCAACCCGGATGGGACGTTCAGCCTGTCGGTTGCCCCCGGAACGTATACAGTGATGGCCACGGCCAGTGGTTACCTGAGCAGTCAGGCTTCCGTGACTGTGACTGCCGGAAATGCCAACCCGCTGCCCACCATTAGTCTCCTGGCGGGTGACATTGATGCCAGCAAGGTCATCGATCAATTCGATGCCATGACGATTGGGATGAGCTACAACACGGCGGAACCGGCGGAGGCCGATCTGAACAATGATGGTGTCATCAACGTTCTTGATCTGGAGCTCCTGGCCCGGAACTATCGCCAGACCGGCCCGGTTGCCTGGGAGTAATCCTTCATAAATACAGGAGCGCACGAAATAACCGTGCGCTCCTGTCCCTGGAGTGCCGATGAAACCTATTACTGTTTTAACTCTTGCCCTTATTTTGGCCCTGGCCTCGGCCGTGAGTGTCAATGCCCAGGCTGCGGAAAGTATCTGGCTGACCGCCAGTACGACCGCGTATAAGACCGGGGAAACCGTTATTGTTGCCGTCAATGCCGTCTCCGCCACCCCGATCCAGGGATTTACCTTTCAAATTCGCTACGACCCTGGCTGTCTGCGGCCGGTTAATGCTGCCAGCACCATCCCCGGCATGAATGGTTTGCCTTTGCCTCAGCTGACCGGTCTGGTCGATGGTTCGTATGCCAGTACCACCCCACAAACGGTCAACGGCATACTGGCTGAAATCCGGTTTACGGCCCTGGGCGGCTGCCAGACGAATCTCACGCTCGAGAGCGCTGCTTTGGCTGTGCGCAACGAATCGGGGTTTGCTGCCCCGCTGGCCGGCGTGATGATCGGAGAGACAAACGTTGCCTTGAACATTGATAAGACCGTGACGGAAGTTCAGACCACCCAGCCTGTATCCGGATCGGTCCTTCCACTCACCCCGCCCGAATCGGCCGGTCTGGAGATTCCAGGTTGGGCAATCGGCTTGTCGGCAATTCTCCTGGTCCTGGGTGTCGTGGTCGTCATCTTCAAGCTGTTTCGGGCAGGACTTGCCACGAACCGGAAGGTGACGGTTTCCTCCGGGACGGCCACCCTGCACGTCAAGCGCGGTTCGCAGGCTGGCAAGAGTTTTGTCATCAGCAAATCGCCTTGTCTGATCGGACGCGACCCTACCAATGATATTTGCCTCAATGATTCGAATGTCATCGGCCAGCATGCCAAGATTCTGACCAGGAACAATGGATACTACCTGATGGACCTGGGCGGCGAAACATTTATCAATGGGCGGCCCGTTCAAAAAAGTTCCGCCATGTTGAAACCGGGCGACGTAGTGCGCCTGGGAAAAAGTACCCTGTTCGTGTTTGGTTAACAGGGCGTTCAGGACTCCGAGCGTCGATCAATGATCGCAAATGCTTCAGTCAAGTGAGGAGTGTGTAACCATGAAATCCAAGTCTTTTCTTCGGGCGATTGTCCTGCTGGCAATGCTTGCCTCTCTTCTTCCGGCAGGCAGCGTCAATGCCCTTGCCGATGTGACTCTTCCGCCGGCCGATACGTTTCAACTGCCCTGGGACCAGGGTCTGGCCTGGATGGCTATCGATGGGCTGGATAACGGTTCCAAACGACCGTTGGACAGTTCACACCATTACACGGTCGGCGGTGCCATTGACTTCGCTCCCCGCAAGGATATGAGGGTTGGGGAAAATACATCCCAATTTTGGGTGGCTGCTGCCGGAGCCGGCACGGTGGTGGAGAAATCCTTCTGTCATTTGAAGATCGATCATGGCAACGGTTGGATCTCTCAGTACCAGTTCCTCGCCAACGTTCAGGTGAAACTCGGGGATTCGGTGTACCGCAACCAGCGCCTGGCGACCATCGCCAACGGCACGACTCAAAAGTTTTGCCCCGGCAGCAAAGAGATCAATATCCCTCATTTGCATTTCATGCTGCGCCCCACGCTGAGAAATGTAACGTTCGCAGGCTGGCAGCTCGGTTACGTGCCGCTGTTGAACAGAACCACTTTTGCAAAAGGCAGTGAAACGCTCGGCCTCTTCAAGCCCCTCCTGAATGCCCTCGAGCTTCAAATCGTCTCGCGCGGCCCAATCGTGTGGGACACCGCTTATACGGGCAACGTGGATACCTATCGCTACGAAAGATGGTCGCTTGCACTCAACGAGATGAACAAATTCACGCTGACTGCCACCCCGACCACCACCGGAGTGGTTCCCCTGCTCGTTTTGCTGGATGCCAACGGCAACGAAATCGCGCGCGGTACTGACACATTGACCAGCACCCAGCCGGCCGGCAGTTACTTTGTCCAGGTCCAGCCTCAGGCCGGGAATGGCTTCTACAGTCTGCTACTGAAGAAGGAAGACCTGCCTCTGCCAACCGGTCCCTATGTCACGACCCTGATCAATCCGGCGAGTGTGAACGTCGGCGGGACGGCGGTCGCGACCGTCAGCCTGAGTAATGTTCCGGCTGAGGGTTACACCAGTGCTGAATTCACCTGTACCTATAATGCCAGCCTGGTGGAAGCCAAGGATATCGTCATTGTCGACCTCTTCGGCAACGACCCGGCCATGGCCATTAATGGACCGCAGAACGGCAGCTTCATTGTTGCAGTTGCGGGAACTTTTGGCAACAAAGCCACCAATGGGAACGCATTTCGATTTGGGCTGACGGGTTTGCAGCCCGGCCAGGCGACTATTGACTGTAAGGCGCGCGTGTCTACAGGTGACAACACCCTCACGGAGATTTCGTCCCTGCCCGGAAACCTGACCGTGAATGGAGACCAACCCCCGACACCGACATTTACTCCCTCGCCGGTCGTGCCTCCCACGCCGACAGATACACCTACCCCCGAGCCGCCGCCTTCGCCGACCTTTACCCCGACTCCGACAATTCCCGTGGGTGAGTGGCTGACCTTCACCAATACCAAATATCAATTCGAATTCAAGTATCCGCCGCAGGCCCAGGTTGTGGCCGGCGGGACCGAGAATTCCACCCGCATCGATCTGCCATTTGCAGCGGGCACGAACCTCAGTCAAAAATATCTGGAGATGATCGTCGTGGAGGATGCCAGTCCCTGCCGGAGCCCACTGGCGACCAGTTCCATGCTTCAAACGTCCGAGATTGTGATCATCAACGGCATTTCCTTCCTGAAAGAGACCGGCGAAGACGGCACGGCCGGACACATCAACAAATGGACGGCTTACTCGGCCGCGCGTAATAATGCCTGTGTCAGCCTGGACTTTGTCCTGCGTTCTGCCAACCCCGGCGTTTTCACGACCCCGATCCCGCTCTACGATGAAGCCCTCGAGAAGGCCGTCTTTGACCAGATTATGGCAACCTACGCCTGGCTCGCGACTCTGCCCACCGCGACCTTCACCCCCTCGCCCACATCCACGGCTTCGCCCACACCCACGGTTACCCACATCCCTGATTCGATTGTCGAAGGGAAGGTGATTGCCGGCAAGCCGGTCGCAGTGAGCTTGTACGATGCGGGGAATACGCTGGTTACCTCGGTGACTGTCAATGCGGATGGCACCTTCAGCTTTACCACGTCCACCGCTCCGGGCACGTATACATTGGCTGCCACAGCCAGTGGTTTCCTGAGCGCCCAGGGTTCCGTGGAAATCCTCGCCGAAGGCACCAGTACGAAACCTGTCATCAGCCTGCTGGCTGGAGATATTGATAACAATAATGTCATCGATCAATTCGATGCCCTGACGATCGGGATGAGTTACAACACAGCCGTGCCGGCGGCAGCCGACCTGAACGCCGACGGCGTGATCAATGTCCTTGACCTGGAGCTTCTGGCTCGCAACTATCGCAAAACCGGGCCGCAGACCTGGTAATCCCGCCTTGGCGTCAGCAGCGGAACCTCCTTCCGCTGCCAACGGAGCCCCTGAGAATCCTGCGATTTTCAGGGGCTTTGTGTTTCTTTTCTGTCAGTGCTATAATAAAAATACCTGTAAGATTCAAAGAAGCGCTCTCATTGAAGGCGGCATTTTACTCTGCGAGCGCCTATCGGCTAAACCTCCTTAATTCACCTCACCATTCCATTCATCGCACAAATTAATGTCTTTCTAAGGGTTCGCAGTCATATTAAGTTGTTTTTTTTTAAGTTGCCAATGAATTCATGTAACATTTG
>JBAVVF010000858.1:0-3174 GCA_049697155.1 Anaerolineales bacterium | reverse complement strand
CTCAACATCCAGGGCCCCGCGCCGATCAGCAGGGCCATGACCACCAGCACCCCAACCGCAATCACCAGCTCCAGCCAGGCATGCCGGTCGGACTCGGATGGCATCATGGTGCTGCTGACCGCGAAGGCCAGATAGAACCACAGATAGAAATCCTTCACATTCGGCAGGGCCCGCACGCCCATCCAGAACAGGTTGAACTGTCCGTTGCGGAAGACGTCCCACAGGACGCGCATCTGCAGGTGATAGATCGCCACATAGGCCACAAAGATCGTCCCCACGATCAGGGGCGCGGCGCCGATCAGCGAGTCACGCACTGCATCCGCGCGGGCCGTTTCCACGTAGCCGAGCTGTAGACGTCCATCCGGCAGGGATTGCGGAAAAACCGAGAAGCTTCCGGTGCGCACCCGCAGGATCTTCGCCATCACGAAGTGACTCGCCTCATGCAAAAAAACCCCCGGCAGGAAGAATATCGAGAAGATGCCCATCGTCAAGCGCGCATCGCGGGTCAGGATCAGGAACACAGACTGGATCTCGCGATGCAAAAGCCGCTGAAGGATGATCAGCGGCACAAGCATGAGGATGAACCAGACGAAGCCGGTGAGTTGAGACATCGTGCATGGACGATGGACCATGGACGATTGACCATGGTCCATCGTCTATCGTCTATGATCTGGCAGCAGCTTTGGCGATCGCGATGAATTCGTCGGGCTTGAGGCTTGCCCCGCCGACCAGGGCCCCGTCGATGTCGGGATAGGCAAAGAATTCCGCCGCATTGGCTGCGGTCACCGAGCCGCCATACAGGATGCGGATCGCCTGGGCATTTTGCGCGCCGAACAGCTCGGTCAAGACGGGACGAACGACCTGCTGGTGCACGAAATTGGCGTTTTCTCCGCTGGAGGCTTTTCCCGTGCCGATCGCCCAGACGGGTTCGTAGGCCACCACGATCTTCGGCGCAGCCGCAGACTCGATGCCGGCCAGCCCGCCGCTGATCTGACGGCGCACGACCTCAGACGTCTGCCCGGCTTCGTACTGGGCCAGGGTCTCGCCCACACAAACGATCGGCGTGAGACCGGCCTTCATCGCGGCGTGCAGCTTCTTGTTCACGCTTTCATCGGTTTCCCCAAAGTAAGCACGACGCTCCGAATGGCCGATGATGACGTACCGGCAAAATTCCTTCACCATGCCCGGCGAGACCTCACCGGTGAACGCACCCTTCTCCTCCCAATGCAGGTTCTGCGCACCTAGCCCGATCCCCGAGCCTTCCAGCAGTGGGGCCAGGGCAGGGACCGCGAAGAAAGGCGGACATAACACCTTCTCGACGTTTGCGACTTCGCGCAGCTTCAGGCTCATCGTCGTGACCAGCTCGCGGGCTTCCGCGGCGGTCTTGTTCATTTTCCAGTTTCCAGCAACAAGTGACGTACGCATCAGTGATTCCTCTTTCTTAAAAACAAAGGACACAAGGTCACGAAGAAAACAAGCGTCAACCTTTGTGTCCCTTGGTGTCCTTTTCCAATGCCCGCGCCGGGGACGGCGCTCGGAGCCTGACTATTTGTCCAGCAACGCCGCAACGCCGGGCAGTTCCTTCCCTTCCAGGAATTCAAGCGAGGCGCCGCCGCCGGTCGAGACGTGGGTCATCTGCTTGGCGACTCCCGCCTTCTTGACCGCGCTGGCCGAATCACCGCCGCCAATCACGGTCGTCGCGCCGGATTCCGCCAGCAGCTTCGCGAGCGCGAATGTGCCTTCGGCGAACTTCGGCATCTCGAAGACGCCGACCGGGCCATTCCAAACGATGAGCTTCGCTCCGCTCAACGCCTTTTTGTAAAGCTCGAGCGTCTTGGGTCCCACATCCAGCATGCGCCAGCCGGCCGGGATCTTGTCCACGTCGACGACCTGACTGCTCGCCTCGGCCTCGAACTTGTCCGCGATGACCGCGTCCACAGGCAGGATCAGCTTGTCGCCCGATTTCGCCAGGATGGACTTGGCCGTATCGAGCGAGGTCTCTTCCACGAGGCTGTCTTGCATGTTGAGTCCCTTTGCGGCCAGGAAGGTGTTCGCCATGCCGCCGCCGATGATCAGCTTGTCGGCCTGCCTGAGCAGTGTTTCGACGACGAGAATCTTGTCGCTGATCTTGGCGCCGCCCAGGATGGCAATATAGGGATGTTCGGGATTTCCAACCGCGCGCCCCAGATATTCCAGTTCCTGTTCCATCAGGAAGCCGGAGACCGCGGGCAGGAACTGGGCAATCCCTTCCGTCGAGGAGTGAGCGCGATGAGCCGAGCCGAAGGCGTCGTTCACATAGATCTCTGCCAGCGCAGCCATCTGCTTGGCCAGCTCCAGATCGTTCTTCTCCTCGCCCTTATGGAAGCGTGTATTCTCGAGCATCAGCACTTCGCCGGGTTTCAACGCCTTGGCCATCGCTTCCACTTCGGGGCCGACACAATCCGGGGCCATCTTGACGGGAATCCCCAAATGACCGGCTAAAACCTCCGCAGCAGCCTTCAGGCTGAACTCCGGGGCCGGACCACCCTTGGGACGTCCCAAGTGACTCGCGAGCAGCAGGGATGCTCCCTGTTCCAGGCAGTATTTGATCGTCGGCAGCGCAGCTTTGATGCGCTTGTCATCGGTGACTTTGCCATCTGCCATCGGCACATTGAAATCCACGCGCATGAAGACGCGCTTGCCTTTGAGATCGATATCTTTTACAGTTTTCTTGTTCATGGGATAGGTATACAGGTAGCAGGTATACAGGTATACAGGTAGATGGCGCCATTTACCTGTATACCTGTTTACATTATAGATTCTTCGCCATCATTGCCGCGAGATCGGCCGTGCGGCAGGAGTAACCCCATTCATTGTCGTACCAGGCGACGATCTTGGCGAACGTGCCCTTTTCCTTGCCAAGGACCATCGTGAACGGCAGGTCCACCGACGAGGAGTGCGAGTCACCCTTGTAATCGATGCTGACCAGCGGTTCGTCCACGGCCTGAAGGATGCCTTTAAAGCGAGGCAGTTTGGCAGCTTCGCGGAAGCACTGGCGCAGTTCATCGGTTGTGACCGCAGTTTCCATCTCAACGGTCAGGTCAATGACGGAAACCGTGGAGACGGGTACGCGCAGGGAATAACCATCGAGCTTGCCGGCCATCTCGGGGATGACCAGCTTCAATGCCTTGGCAG
>JBAVVF010000857.1:0-2319 GCA_049697155.1 Anaerolineales bacterium | reverse complement strand
AAAATTCATTTAAAGGCATAAAACAATATCCACGTCCCCACTGTGTATGAATATATTGATGGTTATGCCGAGAGTCTTCGATTTTTTTTCGCAAGTAATATATATAAAGCGTCAACGTGCCGGATATATCTCCATACTCACTGCCCCAGACTTCGCGGAAGAGCTGACTGTGCGTTACTGTCCTCCCCATATTTCGTACCAGGCATGCGAGCAGGCTATATTCCGTTGCGGATAAATCGAGTACTCTACCTTCCAACTCAACTACTTGCGTTTCCAAATTGATATTCAGCAATCTGTCTTTATAGTGACTGATGCCTGAACCAGTATCGCCGCTGTGACTCGTCTTGCGCCGTAACAAAGCCCGGATACGTGCTTCCAGCTCAGCTTTGCTAAAGGGCTTCTTCATGTAGTCATCGGCCCCCGACAAAAAGCCCCGAAGCATATCTGTCTCTGCCGATCGTGCTGTCAGCATCAGGATCGGTACATCAGTCAATTCTCGCAAGCGAGTACACACATGCCACCCATCTACACAAGGCATCATAATATCCAGGACAATTAAATCTGGATGAAGTTCGTAGGCATTCTTAAGTCCCTCCTCACCATCACAGGCATAGTAGACTGTAAATCCTTGCGGCTTGAGCATGGTGGTCAAGAGTTTCGCAATATCGGGGTCATCATCTATGACCAATATCCTGGAGCTTGCGTTTGCCCCTCCAATGCGTTGCATGGTATTTTTTTCCTTGAATCCCTCAGGCAATGGTTAGGATATATCTGGGTTCGGTACACGGGGAACCTGAGTTGGCAAGTAAATGGAGTGTATTTCAGCTATTCTCACCTTGCAATCTTGACTAGACCAATTACGTGACGGGCAAGTCAGCAAAATGATACCACTATTCGCCTGACATCTGTCATGTTTTTAGGGTGATACTATGCATGTTCATGCTATTGCATACCTGGTTGAATACGAGCAACAAGGAACGCTGAATGGGCTACTGTCTGCCCAACGAGACATTCAGTCTGTGTGTGACTTGTCGTCCTTTTTCCATGGCCGGAAAGGCAGATGGAAAGGAACAGTGGACCAGTTGGGTCTGTTTGATGTCATCTCTTTACTTCGCCAGTCCCCTTAGCGCATTGTGCAATACCTGCACCGATTTTTCATAGTCGCCCAGCCGGATGTGCTCGTCGGGCGTGTGATCCAGGCTCGAGTCCCCGGGGCCGTAGACCAGGGCAGGACAACCCCAGACAGGCGCGACGATGTTCAGGTCGGCAGTCCCCGTTTTGTAGACGAAGCGCGGCTCACCGCCCTGGGACCGGATCCCGCTCAGAAAGACCCGCACCAGCGGAGTGTCCTTCCCGCCGGCCCAGGCCGGCACGGCAGAGCCCAGCCGCGCAACCTCCGCATCTTCAACAATCCCAATCAATTTTTCGTACCAATCATCAGGTCTTATTTCCAACGGCAGCCGAACGCCAATGTGCAGGCACGCCCATTGTTCGAAGCCGTCCTGACCCGAATCCATGCCGCGCAGAGTCGGGATGAGTTTGTCGAAGACGCGCTGTTTCCCTTCATTGAAAGTATCTGCAAGGGATTGAATGGCCCGCCACACGTCAACTGCCGCCTCGCAGGCCGTCTGTGCGCCGCTCGCCGTATGAGCCTGCCCGCGCCGGATCGTAACACTGGCCCAGGCACTCCCTTTGTAACCCAACGCCACGCGATCCCACCGGTTTGGCTCGCCGATCACAGCATAATCCGGCTTGTACCTGGTCACAACATGGCGCGCCCCGTCCGAATCGCGCTCCTCCTCCACTGCGCCAATGACGACGAACTGCCATCCTTCTACAGCACCGACCTGCGCGACCGCGTCGGTAAAGCAGGCCAGCGGACCTTTCGCGTCCACCGTCCCACGACCGTACAGAGCTTCGTCGGGCGGGATGCCATCCCGCCTTACGGAAATTTCCCCTGGGACAGTATCAATATGCCCAAGCAGCACCACCTGCTTCGGCCCGCTTCCCATCACGCCGACTGCATTGCCCGCTTCATCAACAAAAGCCTGGTCATACCGTAGCGACTGCATGCGCGCCACCAGCCATTCCACGGCGCCGCGTTCCTGCCCCGATGGGCTGTATTGCGAGGCCAGACCGATCAGCGTTTCAAAGTCACTCATCGCCCTGTACGGTGGTAAGCACTTCGGTCAGAACATCCACCAGGTGATCGATCTGCTCGTACGTGATCACCAGCGGCGGCAGCAGACGAATCACAGTCAGACCGGCGTTGAAGGCCAGGATACGCCGGTCCTGCAGTGCTTTCAGATAGGGCGCAAC
>JBAVVF010000856.1:0-5301 GCA_049697155.1 Anaerolineales bacterium | reverse complement strand
CCTAAGTATCTTCCTGGCAAATCGCAATCAGTGGAACAACGTATCACTTTCCGAGACTGTTACCGTTCACTGAACCTAATGTAACCGCAAAACGGGACAATATTCACACAACCAAAGGAGACAATACAATGACTGAAGATGGCAAGTGTCCGGTCCATAAGGGCAGGGCGGGCGGCACAACCAACCGGGAATGGTGGCCCAACAGTTTGAATCTGGATGTCCTGCACCAGCATTCGGCCAAGTCCAATCCCATGGGGGGGGATTTCAACTACGCAAAAGAATTTGAAAGCCTCGACCTGGAGGCTGTGAAGCGGGACCTTTGTGAACTGATGACAAATTCGCAGGAGTGGTGGCCCGCAGACTGGGGTCACTACGGCGGGCTTATGATCCGCATGGCATGGCACAGCGCAGGGACTTACCGCGCCGGGGACGGGCGCGGCGGGGCAGGCAACGGCAGCCAGCGCTTCGCGCCTCTCAACAGCTGGCCCGACAACGTCAACCTCGACAAGGCGCGCCGGCTGCTGTGGCCGGTCAAGCAAAAGTACGGACGGAAAATTTCCTGGGCAGACTTGATGATCCTTGCCGGCAACGTCGCCCTGGAGACCATGGGGTTCAAAACCTTCGGCTTCGCCGGCGGGCGCGAGGACATCTGGGAACCCGAAAAGGATATTTACTGGGGTTCCGAAGGCAAGTGGCTGGAAGACGGCCGCTACTCCGGCGAACGGGATCTCGAAGATCCGCTCGCCGCGGTGCAGATGGGACTGATCTATGTGAATCCCGAAGGTCCGAACGGCAACCCGGACCCGGTCGCCTCAGGACGCGATGTCCGCGAGACGTTCGCGCGCATGGCAATGAACGATGAAGAAACCGTGACGCTCATTGCCGGCGGGCATACCTTTGGCAAAGCCCACGGTGCGGGCGATCCAGCCCTGGTTGGACCCGAGCCCGAAGGCGCCACCCTCGAGGAGCAGGGTTTGGGCTGGAGCAGCCGCTTCGGCACTGGCAAGGGTGCGCACACCATATCCAGCGGCATCGAAGGCGCCTGGAAGCCTCACCCCACCCAGTGGGATAACGGCTACCTCGACATGCTGTTCGGCTACGAATGGGAACTGGTTAAGAGCCCGGCAGGAGCACAGCAGTGGGTGGCAAAGGACGTCAAGCCGGAACATATGATCCCTGATGCGCACGACCCCTCCAGGAAGCACCCGCCGATGATGACCACGGCTGACCTGTCGCTGCGGTTCGACCCGATCTACGAGCCGATCGCGCGCCGCTTCCAGCAGGATCCGCAGGCGTTTGCCGAGGCCTTTGCCCGTGCCTGGTTCAAGCTGACGCACCGCGATATGGGACCGCGCGCCCGCTACCTCGGTCCCGAAGTCCCGGTGGAAGAACTCATCTGGCAGGACCCCATCCCGGCTGTCAATCACAAGCTGATCGATGCGCGGGACATCACATCCCTCAAGAAGAAGATCCTGGCATCCGGACTTTCGATCCCGGAACTGGTTTCGACCGCCTGGGCCTCGGCTTCTACCTTCCGCGGCTCCGACAAGCGCGGCGGCGCCAACGGTGCCCGCATTCGCCTGGTGCCGCAAAAGGATTGGGAAGTCAATCAGCCCGATCAGCTGGCGCAAGTGCTCACGACCCTGAATGGCATCCAGAGTGCCTTCAACAGCGCCCAGACCAGTGGGAAGAAGGTATCTCTGGCGGACCTCATCGTTCTGGCAGGCTGTGCAGGCATAGAACAGGCAGCGAAGAATGCCGGGCACAAGGTTACCGTTCCCTTCACGCCGGGACGTATGGACACATCGCAGGAGCAAACGGATGTGGACACCTTTGCCGTGCTCGAACCAAAGGCGGATGGTTTCCGCAACTATCAGAAAAACCACTATGCCTTATCGGCTGAGGAAATGCTGTTCGACCGGGCGCAGCTGCTGACCTTGACCGCTCCTGAGATGACGGTCCTGATCGGCGGGATGCGCGTCCTGAATGTCAATTTCGGCAAGTCCCGGCACGGCGTCTTTACCAAACGTCCGGAGGCGCTCACCAACGACTTCTTCGTGAACCTGCTCGATATGAACACGGTGTGGAAGGCGACCTCGGAAAAGGAGGATTATTTCGAGGGACGCGATCGTGCCACGGACGAACTCAAGTGGACCGCCACGCGCGTGGATCTGGTCTTTGGTTCGAACTCCCAACTGCGGGCATTGGCAGAGGTCTACGGATGCGCAGACGCCCAGGAGAAGTTCGTGCATGACTTTATCGCGGTGTGGAACAAGGTTATGAACCTTGACCGTTTCGAACTCGCTCGATCATAGTGGATCAAACGGGAAGGAATCAATTCTTCAAACCGATCGATAGTGAAACCATGAGCAGCAGGGCCCTCCAGAACTGAATGCAGAGTTTGTAAGCGGGCGAGCGCGCGAAGCGCCTCGCCCGCTTTTTATGCATCGTATCAGAACTTTAGTTCGTTTTCACACCGCCCCGTAGCGTTTCACCAGCTAAAACAGAACGGAGTTCTCCTCCGCCCTCTCCGCTCCTAGACGCACTCTTCGCTCTGCAAGAGTTTGTCTACAAATGTGCCCTTTTTGCCGAAAGGGCACATTCCTTTTCAATTTGTGCTGCTTTATCGCCGCTTTCCATTATCGTCAACTCTGCGCGATAAAGGAGCCATCTTCCTTTTCTTTCCAGCCGGAGAGTGGCGCTGCAATGCGAAATGTTTCCAAGACATGTTGATGCCGACCTCATCCAGATATCAGCAGTTGAACTAATCATCCAGCGGACTTCTCACTGCCAGTCCGCCGCGCTGGAGTACGTGAGTATAGATCATGGTTGTTTTGACATCCTTGTGACCAAGCAGTTCCTGGACAGTTCGAATATCGTAGCCGCTTTCGAGGAGGTGGGTAGCGAAACTGTGGCGGAAGGTATGGGGTGTCACAGGTTTGTCCATTTTGGCGAGGCGGGCGGCTTGTTTGACAGCCCGCTGGAGATTTGCCTCGTTCAGATGGTGACGCTGTTTAACACCGCTGGCAGGGTCGGTGGAGAGAACGGGAGCCGGGAAGACATATTGCCAGGCAAATTCGCGATTGGCGTTTGGGTATTTTCGTTCCAGGGCATAGGGAAGGTAGACTGTGCCATAGCCCTTCGAGAGGTCAAGGTCATGCTGCGCTTTCACCTGTTTGAGGTGGAGGCGCAGGGGTTCGAGGAGAACATCGGGGAACATAGTAATACGATCGTTCTCGCCCTTGCCATCGCGCACGATCATTTGACGGTTTGCAAAGTCGAGATCCTTGACCCGCAACCGCATGACTTCCATCAAGCGCAGGCCACTGCCATACATGATCTGGGTCATCAATTTATAGATACCGTCCATTTGCGTGATCACTTTTTTCGCCTCTTCCCTGGAAAGAACCGTGGGAACGCGCTTGGGTTTGGTGGGCCGAATCGGGATGAACGCCCTCTCGTCCAACTGAATCCTGAGGACATTGCGGTACAAGAAGAGAATGGCGCTGATGGCCTGATTTTGCGTAGAGGCGGAGATATTTTTCTGATTGGCAAGATAGGTAATAAAATCATTGATCTCCCCTACGCCCATTTCGCGGGGATGCCGTTTCTGGTGATAGAAAATATATTGCCGCACCCAGGAGATGTAGGTCCCTTCTGTACGGAGTGAGTAATGCCGGGTGCGAAGCGCTTCGCGGTATTGATCGAGCAGTTTTTTCCCCTGTCCGGTTGGCGGAATGGGGAGAGACGATGGATTATGGATGTTTGACATGTTGATTTGATGCCCCCTGGCTATTGATTTTTGAAGATCAGACACCTATACTTAGCGATATGGCATTGGAAACGTATTTCGAAGTCCCACTGTTGACAGTTGTATGACAAACTCAGCGTTTGTTTTGTCAAATAAAGGAACTTAAGCGAAGTTACTTCGTATAATACCACCATATAGAGTCTTTTGCGAATTTACTTCGCTTAAGACATAGTTAGCCCGCTGAGTCTTTTTGAGGATAATCAATGAAACGATTAATGCAATGGGTTGGAATTATCTTGCTGCTTTCTTTGTTAGTTTCATGCGGTGGAAAGGAGCAGCCAACAGTTCTAAGCGTTACGCCCACAGGCAAACCTCTTACTATTGTGGCAACCGATAAACCAATACAGGTTGAGACAGCAACTGAGTTACCATTCCAATTTGCAACACCGACAATCGCCAGTCTCCTGGGTGATTGCTGGGTACCAACCGGGTTGACGTCACAAGAATCGCCTGATGGTCAGTGGATTGCCGCACCTTGCGAATTAGGAGAGTCTTCTCATTTGAAGATTGTCAACAAGCGAGACGCCAGTGCTTGGGAACTATCCTTCCAGGAGATTACAGGCATGTTCCCGTGTTTGGCATTCACAAATAGTTTTGGAGAGACGGACTGCTTTGAAGGAACCTTACGAATTGAACATTGGGAGACTGACAGTCGCTATGTTTTTGTGAATGTTAATTATCTTGTGGATCGTCCGTTTGATTTTAGTTATGGCTTATATCGACTCGATGTAAAAACACGTCAAGTGTCGCCGTGGCTAACAACAAGTCCCAACTTCATGTATCGATATGAATTCTCTTCAGATAATAAAAAACTTGCTTACGTGGCTTCTGCTGATCCCAACACTCTTTACATCAACTCAATTGAAACAGGGCAAGTCTTCAACCACAAGATTCCGAGTCAGGTTTCGGAAATTGTATATCTCACTTGGTCGCCGGACAACCAAAAGGTCGCGTTCAGTATTATTCATGGCGAATGGTTCAATGATCCGAACGGATTTTCTTTGGGCCTTCTTGATATAAAGGATGGGAAGATCACACAATTCTGATCAGCAAGGACAAGAGATTATTTTATCCAACTGGCTGGTCATCGGAAACAATTATCAATTTATCCAGTGTAACAAATTCATCAGATTTTCAATATGATCTTCAAACCAAAGAGCTTCGTGAGATTCCATGAAGCGGGCTAACACAGCGTGCAGCGGATGGTGGGTACGGGCCGAATTTTCAGGTAGGTTTCTGGCTGAGGCGCTTCCCTGTCGAGCGCCCGTCCAGCCCTCCCCACCACCGCTAACGCACACCGTTAGCCAGCGGGTTTTCTTTCTTGAGGTAGGTCCGTTCGCAAAGCAGTGAAGGTTGAAAGGTTGTGTCCGCGTGCCCTCGCCCGCCCGCGTAGTCTGCCTGCCAGGTTTCTTAGCGGTGGAATGTTTGGGTCAAGTTCCAGCCTTAGTGATCGTGTTTCCAAATTCAGTCGAAAGGCCTGACCATCTATG
>JBAVVF010000855.1:0-3665 GCA_049697155.1 Anaerolineales bacterium | reverse complement strand
GTACTGACCGGGATCCGCCTGCTGGCGGACGATGAACGCTATCTGCCCGCCGCGGTCAACAACACGCTGGTGCAGGTCAATGCAGATGGGCGCAGCGCGCAGGTCCGCGGGCAGGTGCTGCTGCCTGCCAATGTGCAGCCGGCCCATCAGGTCTGGGTGGCCGGGATTGCCTACGATGCGGCCGGCCGTGTCGTGGGATTTCGCAGATGGGAATCGAGCGGGGGGCTGGCCGCGGGTGGGAGTCTTCCATTTGAGTTTATGATCTCCAGCCTGGGCGGCAGGATCGCGCGGGTTGAGTTTGCCGTGGAAGCAAGACCGTGACCCCACCCGCCCTTGCCCCCTTCGGGGACCTTCGGCGGGGCACCCTCCCCAAATTCATACCCAAAAGTTTGAATGATTATTCCAGGAACTGCTTTCGAATTTGGGGAGGGCGGGGGTGGGGTCATTTCCCTTCCAGCCACATATATCTTTCAATGGGAATATCGATCGGGGTAAAAACGTATCCCTTCACATAGGGTTTGACCAGTTGGTAGGAAAGCGAATAGGTCGTGAACAGTCCGGCCGCGTCGTCGACGAGGATCTGTTCAGCCTGCTGGTAGAGCGCGATGCGCTTGGTCACATCCTGTTCGACGCGGGCCGACTCGAGCAGGGCGTCGAGCTGCGGATTGGAATAGCCGCCGTTGTTTTGCGGCGAGTCCGAGTGAAAGAGCACGTCGGCAAAGTTTTCAGGGTCGGGGTAGTCCGCACACCAGCCGCCTCTGATCAGTTGGCCGTGATTGCCCCGGTAGATCTGGTCATAGTAGAAATTCGGCTCGAAGTTTTCGACGGTGATCGTCACGCCCAGGTCCTGTTCCCACATCTCGGCCATGGCTGCGACGTCCGCGCTGATGTAGCTGCCAATCCCGATATCGCTGAAGACGATGGGCGGCAAGCCCTCAGCGCTCCCATACTTTGATTGAGCCAGGGACTGGCGCGCCTGTTCGGGGTCATAAGCCAATCCCGCGAGCGCGATATTGAAGCCAGGCAGACCTGGCGGATAGAGTCCCTGGGCAGGCAGGGCGTGCCGGCTGAGGATCACGTCGATGTATTTTTGTCTGTTGAATGCCAGGCTGAAGGCCCGGCGAACATTCAAATCATCGAAGGGAGGGCGCGTCGTGTCGAAGACGATATAGTGCGTGCACAAATTGACCCCGGTGATGACTTCATTGTGCAGCGGCTCGCTGACGTCCAGGAAGCGATCGGCATCGTAGCTGCTGATGCCGGTGATGTCGATTTCATTTGATTCGTACAGCCGGAGTCCCACACCTGAATATAGTTGAACCACAACATAAGGGATGGAAGGCACACCCAGGTAAAACTCCTGGTTGGCTTCATAAATCATCACCTCGAATCGTCTCCACTCCCGCAGGCGGTAGGGACCCGTGCCGTTCGGCTGGCGATACCATTCCTCGCCGCTTTCGACGTTTTCCCTGTCAACGACAAAGGCGGTGGGGTAGGTGAGCTTGAAAAGGAAATAAGGTTTGGGCGCGTCGATCGTGACCTGCAGGGTGTGATCGTCGAGGGCGGCCAGCCCTGCAATGTGGTCGGCCTGCCCGGCAGCCATTTCATCCACGCCGAGGATGTCGCCCAAATACGTCAGGACCGTGTCTGATCCAAGCGCCGGGCCGGCGGCGCGTTCCCAGGAGTAGATCACATCCTGGGCGGTGACCGCGCGTCCGTTGTGGAACTTTGCATTTGCGCGCAAGTGAAATGTGTAGATCGTTCCACTGGCATCCACTTCCCAGCTTTCGGCAAGATCAGGCGTAAGGTTGAGATGTGGATCGAACGAAACCAGCCCGCTGAAGAGACGTTTATCTCCCGACCCATGCGTGGTGGCAGGATCGTAGTCGCGCGGGTTGGTCGACTCGCCTCCGGCCAGGACCAGGGCCTGATCGAGGGGAATGTCTATTTGCAGAGCCGAGGCCGGATTGGGTCCGCCTGCACTCAGTACAAATAAAGCAATTAGAGTTAACGTAACTATTTTAGTGATGCGCGCTTCGACTGCGTGCTGTGCACTCCGCTCAGCGCGGGATAATTTATTGAACATTATTGCCTCCCTTGCGGTTTTGACTGCGGACGACAAATCCAAGTATGACGATACCAATGAGCAAAATAAACACACAGCACATTGCCAGCAAGGTCAGTGTCAGCCAAAGAGGTGGGCCCGTCCGCGCCGGCGTTTCGGTGGGTTGACCCTCGAACGAAGAGGTCGGGACGGGGGTCACAGTGGACTGGACGACCACAGCCGCGCCTCCGACCGGGACGATCGTGGGGACAAAGGTCGGGGTGGGCTGGGCAGTTGGTTGAGCGGACACTCCCCCCGGGGGAGTGGGCCGCGGCTGCGCGCCGACCGCCTGCCGCCAGGCATCCTCCAGCCCCTCGACTTCGAATCCATACGTTTGCAGCAGGGCCTCGTCGATCGTCAGCCCATCCCGCAGCGCCACCAGCAGTGTGGTCATTTTCTCCTGGCCGTAGGTCTCGATCAGGAATTTTGTGATGCTGTAGGATTGGCTGTAGGAAAGATAGGCTTTATCGGGAACTTCGGAAAAACTGCCGCTCAGAGAACGAACTGTCAGCAGGGTATCGTCCTGGATCGCATCTTCAAGCTGCTGCTGGGAGGCCGGGTCGAGCCCGCCTTCGCTGTACACCGCGAGCCCCTCATTGAGCCAGGTGGGCACATCCCCTAGGCATGAAAATGTAAGGTGACCGACCAGCACATGAGTCAGTTCATGGACGATCGCATCCTTGCCCCAGTCAAGCTCGGCTTTCGAGATCCCCAGAATGACAATATTCTGGTCGGCGAAGGCCTGCCCGCCCGTCCACGAAGGTTCATAAAGGATGGCATCCTGCATGTCAAAGGTGTTGGCATAGATATAGATGTCGATCGGCGCATCGGCTTCGAGACCCGATTGGGTCTGATTGAACTGCAGTCCGTCGGAGGCGGCTTTGGCCAGGTCCGCGGCAAAGGTTTGATCGCCTTCGTACCAGTGCAGGCGCAGGAACTCACCGCTGTCGATGGTCTGCCAGCTGTGAAGACCATCAAGCCAGGTGGCCGTTTTTGTCTCGCTCACGGTCTCCTGGCCGCTCGCATCCGTAATCCGCCAGCGCCACCAGAGCTGTGCTCCTGGGGGCAGGGAGCCGCTCTGTCGCATTTCCAAGGTCCATTCGGCATCGACCGTTTTGCCGGGCGTAAACTGCGGGAAGGCTTTGGCGATCACCTCCCCGCAGTTTTGCTGTTCGTTTCCATATTCCAGAACGACGGACGTGATATCGACCTGGGCCGTAATTGTGGCGCGGAACGTGGCTGTCTCGGGAAAATTAAGGATGATTTGATTGTTTGTAACCTGGGGCAGGCCGGGGACAAACGCCGCTGTCACGGCCAGCAGGCTGAGACTTAACATGAGTGCAAGGATCGATTTCCGCATTTAAGCTCCTGGTCAGGTTTTTTGCAAGTGTATCATGTGAAAAATGCTACCTTCCAAACTCTTTTCAAACAAGAGTACGCCGTTTGACGCTTATATCCCTTTGCATGTATAATCTTTTTTAATCTCCCTCGCGGGGATTTTCTTGAGGTCTATATGGCGCTACGCGGCAATCTACGAGATTTTACAATCACACAACTGCTC
>JBAVVF010000854.1:0-1590 GCA_049697155.1 Anaerolineales bacterium | reverse complement strand
GACGACGGTTGCCCTGCTGCACTTCTTCTACATCTGGAACGAGACCCGTCTGTCGAGCCTTTATCTGGGCGTTTCGCCGAACCTGCAGATGGTGTCTTATGCGGTCCAGCGCAACCAAACCTACTTCTTCACACCGGAAGCGCTCATGGTGGGCGCCCTGATCGTGATGGTGGTGCCGGTGATCGTGCTGTTCCTTTCGCAGCGCTTCTTCATGCAGGATATGATCGTCACGCAAATAGAGAAATAAACCATGAAATCAACCCGCCTCATTGTTCTCATTTGGCTGGCCTGGGCAATCATCGTCATCGCGTTCCAGGCCTGGGCGACCGCCCGCATCGTGCCGGTGTACCCCGACCGGGCCCAGGACTGGGTCATCAAATCGACCGGCGAAGGTTACCAGGAAGGTCATGTCTATTTGCTGGAGCCGTTCCTGAACGATCAGGTCGCCTGGGATTCGGAATACTACCTGGCCATCGCCACCGGCGGGTATGACAATCCGCGGGCGCCTCACCTCACGCCGCTCGGACTGCAGACGTCGGTCGTGGATCACCAGGTATCGCAGTCGGGGTCGAGCTTCAGCCAAAGCATCGCGTTGAGCTATGCATTCTTCCCGTTCTATCCTTTTCTGATCCGAATCTTTGCCTGGCCTCTCCAGATCTTTGGGATGAATCCGATCGCGACCGCGACCCTGGCCGGGGTGCTCGTCTCTGCGCTCGGCGCGCTGCTCGGGATGCTGGCCCTCTTCGATCTCGCCCGTGACAGCCTGGGGGAAGATGGCGCGCTGCGGGCCGTCTTCTATCTGATCATTTTCCCGACTGCTTTTTTCCTCGTCCAGGTCTACACCGAAGGATTGTTCGTCGGCCTGGCCTTTGCATGCCTGGCCATGCTCCGGCGCAAGAACTGGCTGGGCGCGGCGATCCTGGGGGTGTGTGCCACCCTGACGCGGGCCGTGGGCGTGGCCCTGATCATCCCCATGCTGGTGACGTGGTTCCGGAACGGCGAGTGGATGGACCTTGACCTGGAGTGGCGGCAGATCTACCACGAGGGCGTTCCGCGCCGCCCGTTGTATCATGCCCTGCTGGCTTTTTCGCCGCTGATTGCGTACGCGATCTGGAACTTTTCCTACCTTGGGCTGGCGTTCGACTTCATCGAAGCCAACTTTTTTGGACGCGGCTTCATGCAGTTAGGCACTGCCTATTTCCTGTGGGCTGAGGTCTTCAAGTCCATGGCCACGGGGGCGGACCCTCAATTCGTCGCCTACCATCTGACCGAGCTGCTTGGGCTGGTGATCGGTATCGCTGCCTGCGTGGCCGCGATCCGGACTCACCCGGAGCTGGCCTGGTTCAGCCTGGCAGTCGTGATCATTTCCTTTGGAAGCGGACCGGTGCAGGGCATCCATCGTTACATCCTCGGGGCGCCGGCGGTCTTTGTCACGCTGGCCCGCTGGGGCCGGCATCCCGCCTTCGACCGGGCCTGGACGATCCTGAGTCTGCTCCTGATGGGCATGCTGGCCATGTTGTTCGCATTCGACATGTGGGTGGCCTGAGACCATATTTCTTCGTGTACAATAAGCCTGGATAAAAACACAAC
>JBAVVF010000853.1:0-5546 GCA_049697155.1 Anaerolineales bacterium | reverse complement strand
ATCCAGTTTCTTGACGATGCTGTCGATCCAGCCGAAACACAGCGCCTCTTCCACGGCATCGTTATAGGCAATGCGCGGCTTGCCCGTCTCTTTCCTGTAATAGACCAGCCAGATTTCCTTTTCGGTCTTGTGGTGCCTGCTCAGCCACTTGCGCCAGTCCCTGCGATTCGTTACGTGTAAAGTCCGGGAAATTTCCATGTAAAGAAAGGATGGTTTTCGTTATTCCGGACGATAGGGGGCCTGGGTCTCCAGGTCGCCCACATAATCCGGCAGGTTTTTGTGCCCGAGCATCTGGCGGGTGGCCTGGATCTCGCCGATGTGGTACCAGTAATGATAGGTCACACGCCGAACAGCCGAGCCAATTGCCTGACCGACCGATTCTCCGTTGAGCGGCAGGTCGCTTTGCAGACTTTCGGTCGTCAACTCATCCAGGAAGGGATCGGTGGCTTTCGTCACAGTGTGCCAGATCCCCAGCATTTCTTTGAAAGAAGGCGTATTCATAGGCGCACCGTAGGCAAAGAGCTCATTCAGCTGCGGGAAGAGAACTTGATTTTGGGGTCTGATCAGCCAGGTGCGTTGTTCCTGCCAGGCCAGGTGACCCACCGTCCAGCTGATGCAGTTCATCGGTCCAAAGTGACAGGCTCCGTCTTCTTCCGAAACGCCCTGGAGACCGCGCAGCCATTCACCGCGCGTGAAACGGAGTTGATCGATCAGTGGGTGGGTCATTTTCTCCTCCAGAATTCCTGGTCAGGCAAATTATACATCCTGTTTTTCTGCCTTCGTCTTGCGCTTCACCTGTAGGACGGCGATCTTCGTCGAATGGTTGAACGGCGCGGGGTCGGTGATCGGTTGGCCCTGACGCGTTTCAGGATATCCGGTGAAATCCTGCGGGACGGGGATCAACTCTTGGATTTTCAGGTATCCATCCTGGCATAGTTCCTCCAGTGTCTGCATGTATTCATTCCCGCTGACGTAGAGGGCGTTGTTGATGGCGATCAGCCAGCCGCCATCGTCCACCAGCGGCCGGACCTTGTTGATCAGCCGCGCGCTTTCGCTGACCTGATCCACTCTGCCTTTGGGCGTGGCGGAGAAGAACGGAGGATCGATCAGCACGCAATCAAATGTCTGCTTTGCATGCTTGAATCTGCCAGCCAGTGTAAAGAAATCCGCGGCAACGAAGTCCTCTTTGCGAATGGGGAGTCCGTTCAGCGTGCAGGAGGTCTTGGCGACGTTCAGGAATTGACGATTGAGATCGTGCTGCACGACGCGGGTCGCTTCGCCTGCCAGTGCCGCGACGCCCAGACTGCCGGTGTATGCGAAGGTATTCAGCGCCGTCCTGCCCTGCATATTTTCGATCAGCCATTGCCGCAAGTTGCGCGTATCGAGATAGAAGCTTGCGTCGCGATTCATCGTCAGGTCGATCGAATACCAGACGCCGTGTTCTTTGACCTTTGTGTCCGGCCTTTCGCCGAACAAAAGCTTCCCGCGTCGTTCCGCCTGCGAGGGGGCGTTTCGGGTCTTGACAATCCCTGCGCGTAGCCAGATTAGTTTGCCAAGTAGAAACTGCCGGGCCTGCTCAACGAGCGACTGCCCCTGCCCAGGATCATCCGCATAGTTGTGAATGACAAGTGTGGAAGCATAGAGATCAATGACGAGATCAGGGTTGCCCTCCGTGAACCCGTTGAAGAGGCGAAACGCAGATTCATGCCGCGCATCGAACAAGGAGGCGCGAGCTTGAATTGCTTTTTCGAGCAGGGAAGAGATGGTCGTAGTCATCGCTGAATTTTTGCTGGCGATTCAGGAAAGATTATACTTTCCGGATGTTTTGTGGGTTCAAAACCGAGATCAATCCGGTCACTCTTCCAAGCCGGGCCGAGGCCTCTTCGCTCAACTCCACCCAGTAAAAGCTGCGGTGCTGTGAGTACGGGTCGATGCGCACAACCGTCCCGTCGAACCAGCCCTCGCTGCCCCAAACCCTGGCATCCAGGCGGATCTGGACCCGGTCACCGACTTCGATCTCGTCCGGCATGCTGCCTCATCTGCGGCGGTTTGCCCAAACCAGGAGCCCAATTGCCACGACGATCATGATCCCGCCGTTGACCGCCCACTGCGGGTCCCCTGTCATGTAACTTCCGGGCAGGACATTGATTCCCTGCAGGAAGAACGTGCCGCCGGCCAGGATAAGCAAAATGCCGATAACATTCAAAGTGGTTCTCATTCGATCTCCTCGGGTGGTTGGCGTGATTATACATGCTGATTTTGTTCCCCGCGCTTCGCGGAGTCAGCCCGGATGGAGACAGCGTGGTATAATAGAACACCCGTTCCTATTATTTTCACATAATTAACTATGGATTTCAAACTTCAAGCACCCTTCCAGCCGATGGGCGATCAGCCCGAAGCCATTCGCGGACTTGTCGACGGTGTCCGCAGCGGCAAACAGCATCAGGTCCTGCTCGGCGCGACCGGCACCGGCAAGACGTTCACGATCGCGTCCCTGATCCAGGAGCTGCAGAAGCCTGCCCTGATCATGGCGCACAACAAGACCCTGGCCGCGCAGTTGTATGCCGAGTTCAAGGAGTTCTTCCCTCAGAACGCGGTCTCCTATTTCGTTTCCTACTATGATTACTACCAGCCTGAAGCCTACGTGCCCCGCCACGATCTCTATATCGAAAAAGAGACCGCGATCAACGAGGAGATCGAGCGCCTGCGCCTGGCCGCGACCACGGCGCTGGTCTCTCGCCGGGATGTGATCATCGTCGCCTCCGTGTCGTGCATCTACGGTCTGGGTTCGCCGGAGGAGTTCGGCAAAGGGACCGTTGTCCTGCAGGTCGGCCAGCTTTACCGCCGCAACGCCCTGCTCCGTCAGTTGATCGAGTCGCAGTACCAGCGCAACGACATGGATCTGCGCCCGGGTACGTTCCGGGTGCGCGGCGATACGCTGGAGATCGTCCCGGCGTACGAGAACAAGAAAGGCTATCGCATAACCTTCTTCGGCGATGAGGTCGAGCGGATCATGGAGTTCAGCCCGCTGACCGGGGAAATCTTCAGCGAACCGAACGAAGCCTCCATCTATCCTGCCAAGCAGTTCCTGACCGACGCGGACCGGCTGAAGGATGCCATTCGGAACATCGAAGCCGAACTGGAGGAGCGCCTGGCGTTCTTCAAAGAGCAGGGCAAACATCTCGAGGCCCAGCGCATCGAACAGCGCACCCGCTACGATCTTGAGATGCTCAAAGAGGTTGGGTATTGCTCGGGTATCGAAAATTATTCCCGTCACCTGGACGGGCGCGCCCCCGGCACCCATCCGTGGACGATGATCGACTTTTTGCCCAACGACTACCTGCTGGTGATCGACGAGAGTCACATGACCATCCCGCAGATCCGCGGCATGTACAACGGCGACCGGGCCCGCAAGGAGACCCTGGTCGAGTATGGCTTCCGCCTGCCCAGCGCGGTGGACAACCGCCCGCTCAAGTTCGATGAGTTCGAGCAGGTCATGGGCCACACGATCTACACCTCCGCCACGCCGGGTCCGTACGAGATGGGCAAGGCGGATCAGGTGGTGGAACAGATCATCCGCCCGACCGGGCTGGTCGATCCCGAAGTGGAAGTGCGCCCGACGACGGGCCAGGTCGACAACCTGGTCGGCGAGATCCGGGAGCGGGTGGAGCGGGGCGAACGGGTCCTTGTCACCACGCTCACGAAACGGATGTCCGAAGACCTATCCGAGTATCTGCAGGAACTGGGGATGAAGGTCCACTACCTGCACTCCGAAGTCGAGACCCTGGAGCGCGTCGGCATCCTGCGCGACCTGCGCCTGGGTGTGTTCGATGTGCTGGTGGGGATCAACCTTCTGCGAGAAGGGCTCGACCTGCCCGAAGTGTCGCTGGTGGCGATCCTGGACGCGGATAAGGAAGGCTTCCTGCGCTCCGGGACGGCGCTGATCCAGACGATCGGGCGCGCAGCCCGTCACCTCAGTGGACGCGTGATCATGTATGCCGACCGCGTGACCGACTCGATGAAGTTCGCGCTCGACGAGACCAACCGCCGGCGTGCCAAGCAGGTGAAGTACAACGAGGAGAACGGCATTGTCCCGGTCAGCATTCACAAGGCGATCCACGATCTGACCGAGTCGATGTCCGAGAAGGCTGTCAGCGAGATGAGGGGTGAATACAAAACCAGGAGCGCCGCGGATATGCCGCGCGGTGAGCTGCAGAAGATCATCAATGAGATGGAGAAGCAGATGAAGGAGGCGGCGCGCAACCTTGAGTTCGAACGGGCCGCGGCGCTGCGCGATGAGATGTATGAGCTGAAGACTCTGCTGGCCGAAGACGAAAAATTGAAGCCCTGGGAGCGGATCAAGCTCCTGATGGGGGAAGAAGAATAGCGAAGAAAAGGTCTTGCACAGTTCCGTGCAAGACCTTTTATCAATAGACCTCTTGCAAAAGCCCAAAACCTCATCACGGAGTTTTTTCCTTGTTTTTTCTCGGAGTCTCCGTGTCTCAGTGGTTCAAAAGGTTTGTCTCATGGTGCCCTGCTGCTTATGCAAGAAGTCTAATTTATCGTGTGTGCACCACGCCCTGAGTCTTGACCATTTCCACGCCGAGGTCGGTCAGCTCTTCGACCTGATCGGGTTGGAGTGTTCCCAGTGTTGCAGCATAAACCCCATTTGGACTGAATAGCACCACCAACTGTGAAAAATTCCCCTGCGACTGAAACTGTTTCAACGGATGGCGCTGCGCCCATTCCGCCAGCGGATTTTGAGTCCAGGGCCCGAGGATTTGACGGGCCTCAGCCTGGTTGTTGGTGAAGGCTGTGAAGTGGAAGTCAATCAGCGGGGGAATCGGATCGAGAGGGATCGCTTGAGAGATGTTCGGGGTGTCGTCTGCTTTAAACCCATACAAGGAAATCGACTGTTGGAATAAAGCCTTTCCCAGGGCAGCCATGAGTCCGCCGGTAGATTGTCCTGACATCTTTTGTGCCACGAAGAGAAACCCGCTTCCCATTTTGAAATCCGGGGAATACCAGCGCGTGACAGGCGAAGCCCCGAATGCCGCAGATTGTAATTGCCAGTGAACGCCGTTCGTAATGCGTTCCTGTTCGTTGGGACCGGTCTGGGATTCCTGCTGGTGGGCAGCCTCCAGCGCGGCTGCCTGACCGACCGCCCGGAACAGTCCAACCGGGCTTTCGTCAATGGCCTGTCCCAGCCCGATGAAGGCGCGCAATTGATCGACGATCTTTTGTTTTCTCATCCCGCCCAGGAAGCCACCGGAATAGTACTTGCGGAAGGGGACAATGCTGTTGTCCTTGAGAACGGCTTCGATACGGTAGGAACGGGTCTGCTGCCCGCTGCGCGCGCCTGACCGCATACTGTCGACCCGAACGGCGGCCAGCTCATCAAAGGATAGTTCCCTGCTCCTGCGCAGAAAATAAAGGGACCAGTAATCGAGCCGCAGAGTGCGTGTCTGCCGGCTGGCGGTGATCGTAAGTCCCCAGGGCAGAAGGATGATGATTAAACCAAGCCCTCCGAATAGCAGGGTGTTCGC
>JBAVVF010000852.1:0-1574 GCA_049697155.1 Anaerolineales bacterium | reverse complement strand
GACTTGAACCTTGGGCCGCGCAAGAAAGACTGGGAAGAGGTTTTTCCCTGGATCGTTGAGACTGTACAGGCTGTAGTCGATGTGCCGCTTAGCTTCGATAGCACCAATATCCTGGGGATTGAAGCTGGGTTGAAGAAGATCACAAAAGCTCAGCCAATTATCAACTCCACGTCAGCAGAACCGGAGCGATTGGAGAAAGTGCCGCTCCTGGCAAAGAAATACAACGCCAGGCTGGTCGCCTTAACCATGGGGTCCAGCGGCATCCCAATTGCGGCAGACGAACGCGTCAACATCGCCCTTGAAAAGTTGATCCCGCGCATGTTGGAGATCGATTTCCCAATCGCCGATCTCATCATCGACCCGCTCGTGTTGACGGTTTCAGGCTGCCAGGAATACTGCCCGCATTTGATCGAAACCGTGCGCACTTTACAATTTGCCTGGGATCCGCCGCCGTCGATCTCGGTCGGACTTTCCAACGTCTCGAATGCGGTTCCATCTGAAAGGCGTCCTCTAATCAACCGCACCTACTGCGCCATGTTGATGGGCGTCGGTTTGCAGATGATGATCGGAAACCCGATGGACACCAAGCTCAAGGAAACGATCCGCATTATCGAAGAGCGTGATGAATCGACACCGGTCGGGCGCCTGTATCTCAAGATTGCTGATCATATCGCGGCTATGGAAGAGCCTTCGATCGATGATGTCGACCGGAGTGACCCGGAACAACTTGCGATTTGGAAGACAGTGCAGATCTTGTTGAACAAAGTGATCTATGCTGATGCCTATTTAGGGCAATTGGAAGTAGTATGAATTGAGGAATGACGAATGACCATAAACAAAAGTAGTTTACGTTCATCGTCATTCGTCATCCATCCTTCGTCACATTCTTGAGGAGCTAACCTACTATGCCTATTTTTACACCAGGACGTCGGTGGCAGCCACCATACCTGCCGTTCAAGAAAGAGTCTTTCGGCAACCGCGTGTTGGAGGCCGTCGAGCGGGGCGTGAAAGGTCCTTTGTGGGGCTGCCGCATGTGCGGCAACTGCCTGCTTCAGGAGACCGCCTTTATCTGTTCGATGGAATGTCCCAAGGGTGTCCGGAATGGTCCCTGCGGTGGTTCTACTGAGGAACATTGCTATGTTGATGAGACGCGTCCCTGCATCTGGTATCGGATCTATGAGCGCGCCTTTGCCATGGGGCGTGAGGAAATGCTGTTGGAAGTGTTGCCTCCGCTGGATTGGGATAAAGTTGGCGGGGAGACCTGGGGTGACGTTTACCAGCAGATGCGCAAGGTCGGAATGAAGAACTTCGCTACAGGTATGCTCTCGCGTGATCCACTGCGGCGCACAATGGTATGGGATTCGGTCTTCAGGCCGGTTCGCCAGCCCGAGTGGTGGCAGGGCGATGCAGAGTACCACGCGCCAGCTTATTTGGAGCCGATTTCCGAGCTGGAGCGGCAGCTCAAGGCCGGCGAATTTGTGGTCACCAGCGAAGTTGCCCCCCCTCTAACCGTAGCAACCAAGAAGTTGGTCGAGAATATCGAGCTGGTCAAACCGTACGTGGCAGCTATCAAT
>JBAVVF010000851.1:0-2226 GCA_049697155.1 Anaerolineales bacterium | reverse complement strand
CTGTAAATCCGTATAATTACACTGATACTCTCCACTCAGGAGCCATACATAGATGAAACATAAAAGCATCGTCGTCACTCAGAGAGGCGGACCGGAGGTCCTTCAGGTCATGGAAAATGACCTGCATCCTCCATTAAACGGTGGAGTACGAGTAAAAGTTCTCGCCGCGCCGGAATTGTCCTGATTTTCGATCTCACAACATACCATCATAGGAGCAAAGACATCCACATGAGCACCATCCCAATGAAAGTCGCCGGCACCGGAGTATTCCTGCTTTTTATTTTCCTTTCCGGGTTCTGGCTGAGCAGGACCGGAAGGCCGATCAACGCCGTCATCCTGGCCGTCCATAAATTGATCGGACTGGCGGCGGGCATATTTCTGGTCGTGACCCTCTACCGGGTTCACCAGGTGAGCCCATTTGGCTCGCTTGAAATCGGTGTGATCCTGATTACAGCACTGTTTTTCCTCAGCAACGTGGTAACGGGCGGCTTGCTCAGCACCGATAAAGTCTTGCCAGCGTTCGTCCAGAGGCTGCATCAGATCACGCCCTATCTGACCGTGCTCTCCACCACGCTGACGATGTACTTTCTGCTAAAACATCAATAGGTAAGCATACAGTCAATCGAGATAAACATTTCACCCACCCCGAAACTCATATTTCGAGGTGGGTGAAATGTTTAGAGGACTGCGGGACGCTGATGCACGCTGACTAACGCAGACTTTTCCTTTGGATTAGCGCAATCAGCGTTCGTCTGCGTCCCGAGCAGATTTGGCAGTAACTATTTTGGAGGTTATAGTAAGGCCTTCAAGTACTTTCCCGTATAGGAGCCTTCGACTTGCGCGACGTCTTCCGGCGTACCTTCGGCGATCAGCTGGCCGCCGGCAATCCCGCCTTCCGGGCCGAGGTCGATCACCCAGTCGGCAGCTTTGACCAGGTCGAGGTTGTGCTCGATGATGACCACGGAGTTCCCGGCGTCGACGAGGCGCTGCAGGACCGCCAGCAGGCGGACGGTATCGGCCGGGTGCAGACCGGTCGTCGGTTCGTCGAGCAGGTAAAGGGTGCGGCCGGTGGCGCGACGTCCGAGTTCCTTCGCAAGCTTGACCCGCTGCGCTTCTCCGCCCGAGAGGGTGGTGGCGGGCTGCCCGAGTTGGAGGTAGCCCAGCCCAACGTCCGACAGGACCTTCAGGCGCGCCGCCGCGGCCGGGACATCGACGAACAAAGCCAGGGCTTCCTCGACCGTCATGTTCAGGACCTGGGAGATATCGCAGCCGCGATACTTGACCGCCAGGGTCTCGCGTTTGAAGCGGCGCCCGTGACAGGCCGGGCAGCGCACCTCAACTTCCGGCAGGAAGTGCATCTTGACCGTCAGTGTGCCCGCGCCTTCGCAGCGCTCGCAGCGCCCGCCCGGAACGTTGAACGAAAAGTGGCGCGCCGTCACTTTATTCTTCTTCGCTTCGGGCGTCGCGGCGAAGGCTGCGCGGATCGGTGTGAACGTGTCCGAGTAGGTGGCCGCGTTCGAGCGGGGGATGCGCCCGATGTGTTCCTGGCTGATCGTGATGATCTTGTCGATGAACTCCCAGCCTTCGATCGAATCGTGCTCGCCGGGGAGCTCGCGCGCCCCGTTCAGGCGCTGGCGGGCGGCCCGGTCGAGGATGTCGAACATCAGCGAGGACTTGCCCGAGCCGGAAACGCCCGTGACGGCCACCAGCAGCCCGAGGGGAATCCGCACCGTCAGGTTTTGCAGGTTGAACTGGCGGGCCCCGCGGATCGTCAGGGCCTTGTGGTTCGGCGCCCGGCGCCGTTCGGGGACCGGCACCGTCATCGTCCCGGCGATGAACGCGCCGGTCAGCGAATCTTTTGTCTGCGATACTTCGGCCGGCGTGCCCGCCGCGACGATCTGCCCGCCATGCTTCCCGCCGCCCGGGCCGATATCCACCAGGTAGTCCGCGGCTTCGATCAGCTCGAGGTCATGCTCGACCACCAGGACTGTGTTCCCCAGGTCGCGCAGCCGGCGCAGGACATTGATGAGACGGTGTGTGTCGCGCTGGTGCAGGCTGATCGTCGGCTCGTCGAGGACGTAGAGCACGCCGGTCAGGCCCGACCCGAGCAGGGCCGCCAGCCTGAGGCGCTGGGCTTCGCCGGCAGAAAGACTCGGCGAGGCGCGTTCGAGGGTCAGATAGCCCACACCCACTTCGAGCAAACGTCCGACGCGCTCGTACAGGTCA
>JBAVVF010000850.1:0-4697 GCA_049697155.1 Anaerolineales bacterium | reverse complement strand
ATAGAGCAGTCGCGCCGCCGCGGAATCGGGTTCCTCGGGAGACGAAGCCACGCTCTCTGAAGCAATCAATTCGATCTCCGGCTGGGAGGCGGTCGGCTCGAATTCCACCCAGCCGATCCCGGGAAAGAAGACCTCCGCCCAGGAATGAGCGTTCAATTCACGGACAACATACTCGGCATTGGCAGCATCATACGAGCCGGATGCATATCCCGACACAAAGCGCGCCGGGACTCCGCCTGCACGCGCCAGCACAACCATGGCTGTGGCGTAATAATCACAATAGCCTTTTTTCAGATCGAAGAGAAAATAATCAGCTACATCGCGACCTTCGGGTGGGGCAGGGACGTTGAGGTCGTAGGGATAGGTGCGCAAATAGGACTCGATGGCTTTGGCCTTGTCATAGGCATTCACCTTGCCCATGGTGAGTTCCTGCGCCAGTTGACGAACCCGCTCCGGAACCGAACTGGACAGGTAAAGATAGCGCTCCCGAATGTCGTCCGGGTAGTCCGTCGAGGCGGCGCGCAATTCTGCAGTGGTAACGCGCGGGATGTACGATTCCGCTTTGTAGGCATGCGCGCTGCTGGCCGCGGCAAACATATCCGCCTGGAGCAGAGCCGCCTGGTCAGCGAACAGGTTCGATTGGGGCTTGACGCGCCAATCCGCCCGCAGTGGGACATCGGTGCTAAAAAGAAGCCCGCTCCAGAACAGCTTTCCCTCCGGCTGCAGCATCTGTACATCCAGATGGAGGGTCTTGTATCCGCTCAGAAGCCCGGGGATCAGCGGAGTGTTCGGCTCATAGCGCTGTCCCGGCGCCGGGCTTGTGACCCAGCCGGCACCGACGTAGCTGTCGTAGGTGGTGCTGCGCCAGTAATAACGCGGGGCATTGGCGGTCAGGCTCGGACCTGCTATCGGCGGCAATTCTCCGGTGTGGATGATCATGACGATTTCCTCGGATTGAGCATAGCCTCCGGTCAGCAAATGATCGCGCGGCAGGGCTGGCTTCTGAACGGCTCTATTCTGTCCCGCGACGCGCTGCTGCTGAATGCCAAGCAGATCCGCTGCCTCGCTTTCCGATGATTCATTCCACTCCCGCAGGAAATCCCGGATGTCACGCCAGGAGACCGATGGCGTAATAAATGCCATGGTGCCGATGGCGATCGTAAGAAAGATCACTGCCTGACCGACGTCATAGCGAATGCTGTCGGAGTAATCGACTCGTTTTCTTTCCCATTGGGCCGTATGTTCACGGTAATTCCAGAGCCCCATCAACAGCAGCAGGATGAAGACCGTCAGCCAGAGCGTATACACGCGATATTCACTATAGGCAGTGACTGCTGCCAGCAGCAGTATGGCCGGCAGCAGGGAGGCGACCGCATTGCGGCGGCCGGCAAACCAGCCCGTCCAGGCCGCGATCAGCCACATGATCAGGATCCAGGCCATGTTGCGCACCAGGGGATCATTGACGGTGATGTTTTTGTTGAAGCCAAGCAGCCAGGTATGCACCCGCGCGCTCAGAGCCGAGGAAGCCTGCATAACGACCAGCCAGGCGTCTGCAATGCCGGTGGTATCGATCGGAGTATGAAGTCGAACCGCCGGGATGATCTGCGGCAGGACGGCCAGGATGGCAGTCCCGACGTCGCGCAGAGGTGGAATGAGTCGCGCACGGAGGATCCAGACCCCCAGCGCACCCACGACGATCATTCCTATGGATGCCGGCACCCAGCTCACCTTGAGTTTGTTCAGTCCCAGCCCGATCAGAGCCGCAAGGAGACATACCCAGAAGAAATACCGGGTATCCGTGCCCGGTAATGACGAAGCAATTCCATAGGTAAGAGTCTGCAGGGCCACCAGCAACATGGCCAGCCCCAATGCATCCGCGGAAAATATGCGGTGCAGGATGCGTGCGATCATTTCAGTCCCCGCCAATCGCCCTCGGCCGCACGGACCGCGATGGCCTTTCCTGTGGCCGAGATACGCCACTCCCATTCCCCTTCGTGGCCGGGGCGGGCCTGGGGTTTATCCAGCATTTCCCTGGGAATGACATGGCACGCAACCCCCATGGACCGCAGGATGTCATGAATGGTCTGGGTGTTCGTGCTGCCGCCAAAGGAAAGCGGGTCGAAAAGAAAAACCGTCGGCATGATTCCGCGCCACATCAAGGGCACCAGGGATTCTGTCCATTCCGGGTCCGCACAGGCCGTGACGATGAGCAGACTGCAATGACTGCTGAGAGACTGACCCCCTCTTTGCAGGTAGTCCTTCAGGTGCATCCCGGAAGGAGAGGCAACCGCCAGCGATTTCAACAGCGAGCGCAGCTGATATTCATTGCGGCGCGGCACGAGCCAGTCGGGTGCGCTGCCGTTGATCGAGAGTCCCACGGGGTGATCGGCGTTCAACCCCTGCGCAGCCAGCGAGGAGGCCAGGATAATGCCATGCTCCTCGGTCGAATCCCAGCCTGTGCCTAGCTGCGAGCCCTGATGAAGATCGAGCACGATCCACCAGTCGCCGGCCGGCGAGCCCTCGAACTGGCGCACGAAGAACTTGTTCTGACGGGCAGTGGTCTTCCAATGGATCAATCGCATTGGATCGCTGGATGTCATCTCGCGCGCGTGCGAGGCGTTGATCGTCTCCTGCAGGGCGTGGCGGTTGGGTTTCCCTTCGCCTGCCCAGCCGCTCGATAGGATGGGGAACTGGGGCAGGGACAATACCTGCGGCATGACGGCCAGTGTGGATGAAGTGGGATCTTCCAGGGTAATGGTGTAAATTCCAAACGGATCGCCGGCTTCGAGAGTCACTCCACCCAGGGTATAGACCCCGCGCCGTGTGCATTGCGTGAGAATCCGCCACTGGGACGTGCTCAATCCATCCACCCCGGTTGCCACCGAGGCATTATGATCGACCAGCGTGGAATGATCGTGCAGGGTCACCCAGGTGGCCGGCATAATAAACTGATTGGTGAGCGTAAAACGCTCCTCGAGCCGGTCGCCGACCTGCGCCCAGCCAAACCGCATCTCGCGCTCGAACCCCAGGGAACTTGCCAGGCCGAGCGCCCACCAGCGGCAGATCAGCCAGGTGCCGCCCAGACCAATCAGCAGGATGACCCAAACGCGCGACGGATCGACGATCTGCATGACCAGGGCGAGCAGCGCAATGACCGGAAATACTTTCGCATTCAGCCGGACGCTGGTTTTCATGACCTGATTATAGATCATCCGCCCGAATCGACCTCCTCCGAAAGTCTAGTATTTGCCTGCCCGTCTGCCCGATGTATTTGCATGCCAGCTGGAATACACTGAAACCAGAACTTCGCGCTGAACAGCGCTCCATCTTCACTCCACTTCGGCTTCGCTCAGTGTCGTTCCGCTCAGCGCGAAATACCTATGTTATGATGAAAAGGAAAACCCCATGCCAAATCCGCTTACTGATTTTTCAAATTCCCTGACCTCTGCCGTTGAGAAGGCCGGTGCAAGTACCATCCTGGTCGATGCCCGCAAACGCTACCCCGCCAGCGGCATCGCCTACGCCGCCGACCTGGTCCTGACCGCCGATCACGTTGTGACGCGCGAAGACGATCTCAAGGTTCTTCTGCCGGATGGGAAAGGTCTTCCCGCCGCGATCGCAGGCCGTGACCCCGGCTCCGATCTGGCGCTCCTGCGGCTGGCTGAAAAAGCCCTGTCGCCCGCGCCGACATCGGAGGAGGTGAAGGTTGGCCAGCTCGTCCTGGCCCTGGGCCGGCCCAGCCGCGCCGGGATGCAGGCCTCGTGGGGAATCGTCACTGCCGTCAGCGGGCCGGTGCGCACCTTCCGCGGGGGCATGCTCGACGGATATATCCAGACCGAGACCACGCCCTATCCCGGCTTCTCCGGCGGGCCGCTGATCAACACGGAGGGACAGGTGCTCGGATTGAACACCTCCGGGCTGACGCGCGGTTCGTCGCTGACCATTCCAGCCAGGATGGCCTGGCACGTGGCCGAGACCCTGTCGAAGCATGGCACGGTCAAGCGCGGCTATCTCGGCATCCGTTCGCAGCCGGTCGAAATCCCCGAGGCGGCCCGTAAAGCCCTCAAGCGCGATCAGTCGCATGGCTTGCTGATTTTATGGCTCGAAGAAGGCGGTCCGGCCGACCAGAGCGGGCTGCTCGTCGGCGATATCCTGGCTGCAATCGAGGACCGGCCGATTGATGATGCCGACGATCTGTTCGCGGCGCTGGACAGCAGTACGATCGGCAGGGCGATCGCGGTGGAAGTGCTGCGCGGCGGCCGGCCGGAAACGATCGCTGTGACAGTGGGGGAGAGGAAGTGATCCGCGTCCTGTTGAAGGTTGCGTCGCCTGCCCTGCGCGCCGGGCTGCGTGCCCTGCTTTCGTCGGACAAGGCGCTCAACGTCCTGAACGATACTCCAGACGAGGAAATGGAAGCCGACGTGGTAATCACGTCGGCTTCCCGCGCCTCTGCCTCGGATAACGAGCTGGCCCACTCACAATCGGCCGCGGTCCTGCTCCTCGGGGACGGCCCGCTCGACGTCCGCGCGCTGAGGCGTTCCTTCCGGGTCTGGGGCGTCCTGCCGGCAGAGGCAGCCGGCGACGAGCTGATCGTGGCAGTTCACGCCCTGTCACAGGGCTTGATCGTTGGCACGTCCACCCTGTTGTTCGATTCGGAATCGGAAAGTGAACCACCCTCACACGGCCCGCTCACCGAC
>JBAVVF010000849.1:0-2161 GCA_049697155.1 Anaerolineales bacterium | reverse complement strand
TCTGGATATCCACTTCCTCGGCGTCGTGGGTCGGGAAGACCTGCCCGATGGCCAGCGCGTCGGTGGTGGTGAATTCCAGATGCAGCTCGTCCTCGAGTGCTTTTCCATCTGCGGCGGCCGCGGATGTGGTAAAGATGGCCTGGTAAACGGCCGAAGGCTCGAGCCTGGATTCGGGTTGAAGGAAAAGGTGCGCGAGTCGGGCCAGCTTCTCTGGCCCGCGACAGGCTCCTGCTGCGAGTCGAGGAACGAGAATGCTGCCGACGTTCTTTCCTGATCCATGTCGCGGTCGAACACGACCCGGAAGCCGGAGGAAAGCGCGAGCCGCTGGCCGGCAGGCGGATCCTGTTCCAGGATGTACGGCCGGATCTGGTCGGCCTGCACCTGGACATCGGGAGGAGTCGCCGGAGGCAATGTGGCCGTCACGGGTGGCAGCGCGGTGACCGGGCCGCAGCTGGCCAACAGGAAGCTTGCAATCAGTACGAAACTGATTAGAGGGAAGAGCCTTTTATTCATCCTGCCGCCTTTTGCACGAGGTTGTTTTCATGATTATTAGACGGAATGAGTATCCACCGGGTTCCAGGCCTTGTCAAGCCAGTGGATCCGGTCAAGCGTCTTGTGAAAGTCTGCTGTAAAGAGGAGTGTTTGGATGCCGTCCACGAGGCTTTCCTTAGAATCTTATTATCTGTTTCTAAAACAGTACAAATGTCTACACAGTATGGTACGGACAGTCAGCTAAAATGTTATGAAACAGGGCAATCACTGATTAAGAAAATACCCCGCAGCTTCCTCATCGAAAATTCCATAGCTTTCACCTGGGCAGTAACAGTTGTTTAAGTGATGCGTTTACGTTTATTGTAGTCCTTGGAAATCTGCTGAACATGAAGGCACAGATACGATGAAAATTATGGTTGTCGACCAGCATACCCTTTTCAGAGAGGGGGTGATCAGTCTGATCAAGAGCCGGCCTGATGTTGAAATCGTGGGAGATGGGAAACTGGGGTTGGACATGTTCGAACAGGCTCTCACCTACAAGCCTGATATTGTTTTAATGGGTGTCCAGTTGTTCGAAGAGGACGGCAAGGAATTGATGAACGTGGTTCTTTCGGAGCATCCCGGGACGGCGTTTATTGTGCTCGCACCCAATGAGAATACGGAGACGCTGTTGAACGTCATGCGTCATGGGGCCCGGGGCTATCTGCACAAGAACATCTCTGAGTCTGTCCTGCTCAAGTCGCTGTACGCGGTCGAACGTGGTGAAATGGCCATTTCCCGGGCCATGATGACTGAAATTGTTATGGAGCTCTACCGGATGTCCATGGTTACATCCACGCGGGAGAACGATAGATTGAGCAAGCTGACCTATCGGGAATTGGAAGTGCTGCGTCTGCTGGCCTGCGAGGCCAGCAACAATGAAATTGGGCGCGCATTGTTCATTTCAGACAACACTGTCCGGGTGCACGTCCACAATATCCTCGAAAAGCTGCAGACCAAAAATCGGCGCGAAGCGGCAAAATTTGCCCGGCGGCTAAGTCTCAGCGCCAATGGGCATAAAGCGAATGATGGTCATGGGAAGCGGTCCAGAGCTGGAAATGGAGCCAAATCTGTCGCAAAGGACTAATCCTTGAGCAAGTGGCAGGATGATGATCTCCATCCGTATGAGCAACTCATCGATTTCTACAGGTTTTGTTCATCGGACCCTGGCTTGTCTCGACAAATTTGGCTGTAACCTCCTGCACCCCAGAGACGTCTAGTAATACAGTATTGGACACAAAATAGACCTAATTTATCCATGTTTGGTCAATGGCAGGTCCTTCGGTCGACACTGTTCCCGTACTGGCATATTACTATATCTGGTTCGACGCCGAATCCCGGGATCGGGACAAAAAGGATTACCCATTACCAGGCTGTTACAGCAATGACGATCCTGATGTGATGCGCCAGCGTATTAAATGGGCGAAGGACTGGGATCCGTGGTTTTATTGTGAGTTGGGAGAGTACAGAGAAGCCAATCGTCGTCTGGCTGTCCCCGGTCCCCAAAAATATTGGTGTGAAAATCCCGAAATGAAAGTCAGGAAAGTAATGGCATATGAATCTTAGAAATTTGTTAACTATTCGAGAGCGTAATTCCGAGCGCTTGCTGCCAAAGAGCCCGGTGTGGGCA
>JBAVVF010000848.1:0-5842 GCA_049697155.1 Anaerolineales bacterium | reverse complement strand
TAAATTTGCCCTTGTACCTTTTATGTGTGCCGATGTCGTAGATCTTGAGACACAAGTAATTGTTGGGCGCATCTATATAGGAAATGGTTTCAACTCTGGCTATACATTTTCCAGAGACAGTCATTTTGTGGCTTACAAAATCGACGACCACACTACAGGCGGACCCTATGACAGGATCGGCCTTTGGGATCTCACAACGAAAGAAGAGGCTTTTCCTGCGGGAGAGTACTTTCCTACCCTGCTGGAAGAGCGCTATCATACGATGAGCGCCCCGGCGATCAGCCCGGATGGGAAATTCGTAGCCGTCGGCCACAGCGATAAAAGAGTCTATATCTGGGATCTGCATACGGGCGAGACCTACTTAACCCTGGAAGGCCATGCCGAAGAAATCACGGCGGTGGACTACAGCCCCAATGGCAGCGTCCTAGCCAGCGGGAGTCTGGACGGCACGATCCGTCTGTGGAATCCCTCGACCGGCAAGTTGATCCGAGTCCTGATTGGCTTCACGGATCATATCTATGATATCCGCTTCAATCGAGATGGTCGCAGTTTGAGGGTCTTCTATCCAGAAGGACAGGAACAGTCCGTTGCCCTGGAGACAGGGAAGGTCAATCCTGTCCCAGCTCCCAACGTCACTCCTGATCCTTTGGAAGTACAGCAATACCGGCAAGGCTTCTCGTCAAGCTCAAGCTGCAGGTTTAGCCAGGTGCTTTTCAGCCCAGATGGCAACACCATGGCGCTGGCCGGTCAAAATGTCTCGCTCTGGGATGTCACCTCGCAAAAACTGATTAACGTCCTCGATAACTCAGCCGGGGGCATTGCACGTGGGATCGCGTTCGATGCAGATGGGACGCTCCTGGCTGTTACAACGAGTGAAGACGATGTGCTCGTATGGGACGTAACAACAGGAAAAGAGATATTCCGCCAAAAAAGCGATTTTCTTTTCGGGGGAACGGTCTTTTATGCGGCTGGCGATCCTGAACCGGGTCTCGCGCGCGGCGCGGGGACACTATCGGAGCAAGGCCTGGCGTTTTCGCCCGCGCGGGATCTGCTCGCCTTTGGCAACGACAATGCGATCGAGATCTGGGATGTTCGAACGTCAAAAAAAATTGCTGAGTTTGTCAACCCGAAAGGCTCTTATGCCACTCAGTTCTCCTTTTCCGGGGATGGTAAACGGCTATATGTGATCCTCAATCGCAATCGGGAAGCACAGATCTGGGATACTGCTTCCGGCAAGTTGATCAAGCAGGTCAAACTGACGAATGTCGACCCGAATGCCTTTACTGCAGTAGCGCTCCGTGCTCCCCTGTTTGCCCGCAATAATACTGACGGGAATCATGGCTGGATCGAACTATGGAATCTAGATGAGGAAACGTTCATCAAGATCGATACTCCGGCTGCGGAGAATGAACCGCTGCACCTCAGCCCGGATGGCAGTCTGCTGGCAGCCAAGGTACGCGAGCACGGAACCTACTTTTGGAAGACAACCACGGGTGAATTGCTCTATCAAACAGCAGTCGGTGCATATGGTCTGGGGATCAGTGCGGGGAATCGCTGGCTGGCAATCGGCATGGATGGGAGAGCAGCGATTTATGATTTGCGACCCATTCTCACTCTGCGCGGTCCACGTCAAGCCTCCACTCCACAGGCAATAGCTACCCCTCCGGTCTTTGCCTGGCCGACAGCGACACCGGTTCCTGTACAACCGCATACCGGCGAGGACCAGTCGAATGTAATCAGTCCGCAGAATGCTACGCGAGTCATTGAGAAGGCAAGGTTTGGGAACGGGACGATCGATCAGCTTGCCTGGTCTCCTACAGGGGATTCAATTATGACCGCCGGTTCTCTTGGAGTGTCTCAGTATTCCCTTCAAAGCTCTACAAAGACATGGTCGGCGAGCTTGCTGGCAGAAAAGCCAGGCTGGACCTACCGTACGGTTTCTCTACCTGACGGGCGGACTCTCGCGACGAGTGTCGATCCCGGGCGAGTTCGCGTCTGGGATGTAGCAACCGGCAAAGGACTGGTCGATGTGGAAGGTTGGGGTGAGCCGGCGATCAGTCCCGATGGAAGCCTGTTAGTTTATGCTGATTCTGACGGCGTCTTGCAGACCTGGGATATTGCAAACGGACAGCCGGTTGCCAGTCTAAAGAGTTCCTATACCTACTCTCTCTGGCCCACCTTTAGTCCTGATGGGAAATGGGTGGCAGCCGTTCAATCTCTCAGGAGATATGCCGACTGGATTCGAGTTTGGGATGCTCGTACCGGGGAAATTGTCAACGCGTTGGGAGGTCCGGACAACGACATTACCGATTTCTCTTTCAGCGCCGATGGGCGATTCCTGGTCGGAGCAGCCGGAGGCTCCGCCTGGATCTGGGATCTGCATCCCGGGGTCGAGCCGCAAGGGATCCAATTGTATGAAGGAAAGGTCGATTGGAATCTCACCGTCTATCCCAACACTGTGACAGCCGCGGCGCTTAGTCCTAACGGTCAATTTGTTGCTATAGGAACCAGCGAACATACTGTCTGGATTCATGATCGAAAGACACAGCAGCCTCTCTTCCAGCTGAAAGGGCATTCGAGTGCCATCCGCCGCCTGAGTTTCAGTCCTGACGGGGACATGCTCGCCTCTGTGGATGAGGATGGGGTGCTCATGATCTGGGATATGGAATCCCGACAACGAATCGCTCTGCTTGATGATCACAAAGGTGCAATTAATGGTTTGGTCTATCGCACAGATGGAGATCTGGCAGCCTGGGGAGCGGGGCTGGTATGGCAGATCGATCCACGGGATGAGAGCTTGAAGCATACTACATCCGTCGACTCCGGGAAGATCCTGGCCGCGAGTCCGGCCGGCGATTTATTGGCAGTTTACAATCCATTACAAGTATCCCTCCTGGATGCAAGGGATGGAAAATTCATTCAGACCCTGGAAGGCGAGGCACAGGAACCATATCTGGACTATCAATTCGAAGGAACAGCCTTCCAGCAGTTCTATGACGCCACATTCAGTCAGGATGGCAGGTATTTGGCAACTGCAGGTGCAGGGGGTGTCTGGTACTACGATACGGAAAGCAAAGACCTGCTGCGCCAGTTGCCTGGCGCTGGTGCCCAAAAGGTTGCCTTAAGTCCCGATGGGAATTGGCTCCTGACGTCCCTTTACGAATGGGCATATCCCGTCGCTGTATATGATCTGCAAAGTGGAAGTGAGGCATTCTCATTAGACGAATATGGCAAGGGAGAAAGGTATCTTGGATCAGCTTTCAGCCCGGATGGACGTTGGGTTGGAAGCATCAAAACAGGCTGGGGAGAACCTGCGGAGCTTATCATTTACGATATCACCTCACGTCAAGCTTATAAAAGCATCCCCCTGGAAGATCATATGGAGTTGACTACCCTGGCGTTCAACCCATCCGAAAATTTGATCGCTGCCGGCACAATAGATGGGAAAATCCTGCTCTTTGATCTTTCCACGCTCAAGGTTCTTGCCACTTTGACCGGCCATCACGGCGCGGTAGAGCATCTGATCTTCTCTCCGGATGGACAATATTTGTTTACCGGCAGCGCAGACGGGACCATCCGCACCTGGGGATTGCCGTAAAGGTTTCCTATGCGTCTGCCACGGATTGCGATCGGCATTGCTTTTCTTTTATCAGCTTGTGCTCCAGGCTCATCTGCTCGCACGGAAAACCTACCCCCAACTTCGGTATCCATTTCAACTCATGCTCCGCAGATTCTTTCAACTGCAACAGCACAACCAATCCCCGAAGTTGGAACAGCGACTCCCTTACCGGCTGTGACCCGTACGGCTGTCCCTACTTTCACACCGGCTACTCCTGTCCCGAATGCCAATGCAGCGTACAAATTACATCAATGGGCACCAGACCAGGCAGATTCGCTGATTGCTCAAATTTCGAGCCAGCTAAAGGCGGCAGAAGACGATCCGCTCTATGGCACTGTTTACGGCTTTGCAGCATATATGGAGAAGTATAAGTATCTTGCATTCGCAGAGATGGAGGCACTACTGAGATTTCCTGACGCGCCTCAAGGAGAAACCTGGCGTTGGGATCTTTGCTTCAATCTTGCCTTTTCCAATCACTCTGTAGAATCACCAGACGCCCCTGAACTTCCCTGCTATGCAAAGCTGATCGAGAATGGTCTGAATTCCAGGCAGACTGACATCCCTGGCTTGTCAAGCTGGTTTGAGGCACATGAGTCCCGGTTTTCCTTTGAAATCACTTCCAATACACCTCCACCAGGCTATGCAAGCAGCCATGTTATTTCTCTGAATGCCAGTGCAAATCTATGGTTGCTGGAAAAAGAGGGGAATTTTCGAGTGTTCGGGCTAAGAAGCAGCATGTTCTTCTTTCGAGAATCGGGCAGCAAGTTTCAAATGCTGGATTTGACTGGCGACAACTATCCTGAGCTTGTACTGTACTTTCACCGCGCGACCTGCTGCAATTCCTTTTCGCAACAATTCATCTACGAACTTTCTTCTGGAACCCCAAAGCTGTTATCCCTTGAAGATTTGAATGGCACTTCTACCCACACAACCAGTGAGTACGATAGTTATATAACTGCACTTGAATCCAGAACCGAACTGCCAGGGTTCCTCTTTGAGAGCCATTATGGGTATGACGTTATTACCCAGCCCTGTAGTCTCAGGGAATATGATAAATATTATTGGAACGGCGATCGATTTGAATTGGCTGAAACATGGTTCGGGATCGATAAACCTGACAAGTACAACGACAAAGAGTTTTGCCAGTTCGTCATCGATGCAGCGAAAGAGCAAGCCGAACTGGAGGTCGCTGTCAAAACGATTGGCGATATTCGGATTGGTGACCCAGAGGCAACAAAGGATCAAATTCTTTACGGGCTGGGAGAATATCATGCTCGGCTAGGCGATGTAGATAAGGCAAAAGACTGCTTCACACAGGCAATTGCCTTTCAGACAACGTCAAACAAGTCCGATCCAAGATGGTCAAAAGCGGCACAAATATTTCTCGATGATTACCACGAGGAAAGTGATTACTATGAGGTGTGCTCAAGGGTCATTAAGTGCGATATGCGCGGCGCTTTGCAACAGCTAATTGCTGAGATAAAACCAGATTCCTTTCTCCAAGCGCCGGAAATTTTAAGGGCTTCAGGGATTTTGATAAAGTCAAGTGGGTTTATGAATTTCGATGGCGGCGATGACATCGAGCAGTGGGTTGTCGTACAACATCCAAATCGAAGCAAACGCGAATTTTGGATTCTAGTCAGAGGTTCTGACAAGACATACGGGTTCTTTGTAGCGGAGATTTCCACAAACAAGCCAGAACTTAAGGAGTTTCAAGGAAGCAGTATATATGCATTAATGACATCCAATGGGGAAAACCTGTTTTCACTCGAAAAAACAGGTTTCGCAGGACAGCCGTATATTATGACTCACGATGTCATTCAGGACACTGATCCCTTCATGGAGGCTGATTATCTGAAGGGATACTTGGTTGAAAAACCACTGGATGACCTTATTGGCCAATTGATGAACGGAGGTGACCCAGCCCAAATTCGGGATTCGCTCGTTCAATTAAACCAGTCAGTATCTTTTGATTGTAAAGGGACAGATCGCTGCGACCAAGTTCAGTATCTTTTGGGGCTGACCGGTGAATTGCTGGGAGATGAGCAAGCCGCCCTGGATGCCTACCTGCAATTATGGAAAGAATATCCTGAGAGCTTTTATACGGTCATGGTACGTTCTAAACTTGTTTCTGTTTCACCTTGACATGAATTACAAAGAAGTATCCATGAAGCACTTCCGAAAGTTTTGCATTCTGCTTGCCTGTGTCAGCCTGCTATCCGG
>JBAVVF010000847.1:0-2383 GCA_049697155.1 Anaerolineales bacterium | reverse complement strand
CCTTCGGATCGTTGGCCGTGAAGGCGCCGTCCTTGAAGGCCGGGTCGAAGAACAGGTTGGTGGTGGCCATCGGGACGCATAGACCGGTCTCGGCCAGAGCCGCTTTGAAATCCCTGACGATGCGGTCGCGCTCGGCAGGTGCCGCGTCGATCGGGACCAGGTCGTTGTCATGGAAGTTGACGCCCCACGCGCCGACCTCCGCCAGCAGGCGGACAAGCTCCACCGGTGACTTCGCCTCGCGCACCTCGCTGCCGAACGGATCGCGCCCGCGGCTGCCAACGGTCCACAAGCCGAACGTGAACTTATTTTCAGGTTTTGGTGAATAGTCAGGCATAACTGCTCCTTTGTTTCGAAAAACTGTTTAATGCTAGCCGTTCAGGATCGCTTCCAGGCGAACGGCCAAAGGTTCGAGATGTTTCGAGAGGACCCTGTCCATGGACTCAGACCTGGCCTCTCCGTTGAGAGCAAAGAGATCCTCCCAGATACTGCCGAAGGCCTGCGTCAGCCGGTCTTCGATCATGCCCCACAGGCGGACCGGCGGCAGGCCTCGCCCGTTTTGGATTCCTTTGAGGTACTCAGAGTGATATTTGCTTTGTTTGAGGAATTCGTCGTTCCAGACGTCCTGATGGCTGGGCAGCCAGTCTGTCGCGTTCGAAAAGGCGAGGTTGAAATCCTTCTCGGACAGTGCCCGGATCAGTTTCCAGGCCAGGTCGACCTTCCGTGAATGCTTCCAGCGAATGAAGACAGATCCACCGACGAACGGCGGTCCCGGAGGCGATGAAACGTTTACCAAATCCATCATCGTGGGGGTCAGGCCGGCATTGCGCAGGTACGGGATCAGCCAGGGGCCGCCGATCGTGGCCGCTATCTTCCGGGCGGCAAACAGGTCCAGGACAGTCTCGTGATTGCTATCCCGACATTCCGGCGGCATAAATTCGATCAGACCATAATAATTTCGTATCCCGCGTCGAACTTCAGCGGTGTTGATCAACAGCTTCTTTCCATCGGGCGAGACGAAGTCTCCGCCCGCCGCCCATATCCAGCTGGCAACGTTGTGAACCAGGTTGGGCGAAAACCGGGAGGTGGTCACGCCCCAGGGATGGGGAACGCTGTGTTGCAGCCGGCCAAAGGCAGCCTGCATCGCTTCGGGCGAGGCAAACGCCTGGGCCGGCGCGACCCCGGCCGCGTCGAACATATCCTGCCAGTAAAAGATCATCCGCATGTCGATGCGGGATGGGATGCCCCAGGCATTCTGGCCGCTGCCGTGCGTCACGTTCTGCCACAGGGCCGGGAAAAACAATCCTTCGCCGCCAATGGACTGGATATCCTCGCGCGAAAAGGGAGCGAGGGCATTCATGGCCATGAGCGGTTCCACCCAGGTGGAGCCCACCTCGGCCACGTCAGCGCCCCGGCCGTGAACGCTTACATTGACAAGCTCACGCCAGTAGGCGCCCCAATCGATCTGCTGCAGGACGACCTCTTCATTATTCCTGCGCGCAAAATCGTCCAGCTTCGCACGAAGCAGGTCGTTTGCGGCTTCCGTAAAGGGAACGGTCAGGAAATCCATGTATGCCTCCGTCAGACCATTGCAATCTATTGGTCCCTCTCGAGCAGGTAAGTTATTCCTGCATTTTACCGTACACCGGCAGGTATACAAGTTTGGGAGAGACGATCTGCCACGGAGATCTCCTTCATTCAGGGGTATAGATCTTGAAATTACCGCTCACATGGAGCAGGCCAAGCATATATAACATTCCGTCATAGTAGCGCCATTGGCAGGAGGGGATCTTTGCATCCCAAAGCTCCCGGACGAACGGCTCGCCCGTCTGCTGGTCCGCGGCCAGGGCGGCGACCGCGGCCATCGAGACGAGTCCGGTCGAGTGGTCGGAGGCGAGGGGCGTCCCGTCGAGGGCAAACTGGTTCGGGTACGAGTCGCTGCCCTGCGAGGCGAGGAAGCTCAGAGCCCGATGCGACTGCTCGACCTGCCATGGGTCCGCGGCGAACCAGGCGTAGTCCACCGCGACGTTGGAAAGCGTGCGCCAGGCGTCGAAGCGGAAATCCCTGTGCTCGTCCGTGCCGTAGGGCGTGCCATCGAAGTTGGCGTAATCGGGCATGAGTCCGGTCTGCGGGTGGGGGGCCTTCCTGAAGAACCCGCGGCTGACCCGTGCGGCATCGGCCCAGAATTCATTGTCGCGTTCCGCCCAGCGTGCCCACAGCTCATAGTAGGCAGGCAGGTGATAGGAGGGGTCTGTAAAGTTGGAGACCGGCCCCAGGCGCGGCACGAAAACCACCTGCTTGTGTTCAAGGTTGAACATATTGGTCGCGAGATCGCTCTTCGTCTCCTCTTTGTGGAGCATCACGTCGAGGATCTCCTGCGCCTGGG
>JBAVVF010000846.1:0-7905 GCA_049697155.1 Anaerolineales bacterium | reverse complement strand
CAGGTGGTAGGACGGATCGCTGAAGGTCGCATTGCGCCCGCTGGGGACGAAGACGACCTGGCGCGCATCCGCGTCGAACATGTCGGTCGCGATGCCGTTGTCTTCCTCGTGCTTGTGCAGCATGGTGTCGAGGATGGCCTGCGCCTCGGCGCGATAGTTGTAGATGCCTTCGCCGTCGCCCCAGCGGGCCGAGGCGAACAGCAGCGCCATCGCAAACCACTCCTCGCCGTCCGAGGCGGGATTGGCATCCAGCTGCTCCCCTTCCGGTGTGCAGTGCCAGGCAAAGTAACCCTGGTACGGCCCGTCAGACTGGTACATGTATGTCTTCGCCCACTTCCACAAACGATCGAACTCTTCCTTTTTATCGAGCTGGACCGCGATCAGCATGCCATAGGACATGCCTTCGGAGCGCACGTCGCCGTTGCCAATGTCTTCGAGATAGGCCATATCCTCGCCGACCGGATAGTAGACGCGCTCGAAGTCGTCACTTCCATAGAAGAGCTGCTCCCAGGCGGCATCGATTTTGGCTTGCACCTCCGCGTCCGACTTGCCCAAATATTCCGCAAACAAGTTTCTGTATTGTTTGCTTTCGAAAGCACCCGGGTGTGGAGTCACAGGAGGCAGGGTGGCAGGAGCCGGGGTCGCGGGAGTGCAGCCGGCGATCGGTGCAGCCGCAAATGAAAGAAGGATAAAGATATAAACAGCCTGTTTCAGCAAGGGAACTACCCTTTGACGGCGCCGGCCGTCAGGCCCGAGACGATCTGCCGCTCGGCAAAGATGTAGAAAATGATCGTGGGAATGGCCGAGAGAGCAACGAACCCGGAGACCAGGGCCAGGTCCTGGCCGTATTGACCCTGGAACTGCATCGTACCGAGGGGCAGTGTCCAGAGCTTATCGGAGTTGATCACGATGAGAGGCACGAGCAGGTCGTTCCAGCTGGCGATCATCGTCAGCGCGGCGACCGAGGCCAGCGCCGGGCGGGCCAGCGGGAGCAGGATGCGCCAGAAGAAGTCAAAGACGGTACAGCCGTCGATGTAGGCAGCATCCTGCAGCTCGGCCGGGATCGCGGTAAAGAAGCCGCGCAGGATCATGATGTTGCCCGATAACTGGAAGGCAGTCTGCACCAGGATCACACCCCACAGGCTGTCGATCATATTGAGACCCATCTGATCCATCTGGCGCAGCACAAAGTAGACCGGCAGGATGGCAACGTTGATGGGAAACATCAGCCCGAGGGTGAACAGGTTGAAGGCCAGGCCCTTGGCCTTGAACTCCAGGCGGGCGAAGACAAAGGCTGCCAGGCTGCAAAGGATCACCACACCGGCTGTGACAGCCAGCATGACCACCAGACTGTTGCGCAGCATCGTCCAGAAAATAGGCTGGCCCAGGATCGCCTGAATATTTTCCCAGTGGATGGGGATGGGCGGGGTATATGGATGAGACATGACTTCGCCGCGGGTCTTCAGGGCGGCAAAGATCAGCATCACCACCGGTACGAGGATCAGCACGACGAATATGGAAAGGACCAGGTATTGCAAAAACCTGGTCAGAAGCTTTCGCGTCCAGCGCGGGCGGGCGGTTGAAGCATACGTTGCCATGAACATATCCTCTTAGAGACCGGTCAGGTAATCGGGCTGGCGCGTCAGGCGCTGGTACACCAGCGAGAAGATCACGCAGATCAGGAACATGTAGATCGCCACCGCCGAACCATAACCCAGCTGGAAGCGCACAAACCCGAAGCGATACATGTACGTTGCCAGCGTTTCGCTGGCATTGACCGGCCCGCCCTTGGTCATGATCCAGACCAGGACGAACTGCTGGATGGAGCCGAGCACGGACAAATAGACAGAGGTACGGATGGTGCTGCCCAGCAGGGGCAGGGTGATGCGAAAGAAACTTTGGAATGCGTTCGCGCCGTCGATGCGGGCAGCCTCTTCGATCTCTGCCGGGATGTTTTGCAGTCCCGTCAGATACAGCAGCATGTGAAATCCAAAGTACTTCCAGGTCAGGACGATGAAGATCGTCAGCAGGACAATATTGGTGTCTCCCAAAAAAAGGATGGGTTGGCCGCCAAAAAGCTCCACGATCGCGTTGAGAAAGCCGCGGTCCGGGTCAGGGTTAAAGAGAAACAGCCACATATAGGCTGTAATGACTTCCGAGAGAACATAGGGCATGAAAAAGATGGTCCGGAAAAGAGCCCGTCCGGGCAGATCCCGTGCCACCAGCACCGCAAGCAGCATGGATAATGGCAGTTGAAAAAGCAAAGAGAACGCAATGATGAAAAATCCGTTGCGGAGTGCGATCAGGAACACCTGATCGGCCAGGATATTCCTGAAGTTATCGAGCCCGACGAAGTCCACCGCAGGACCGAGACCCTTCCAGTTGAACAGACTATAGTACACGGACTGAAAAATGGGATAAATGACAAAGATGAGGAAAATGATGAGTGCCGGAAGCAGGAAGAAAATGATGGTCAGGTTATCCCGAAAGCGACGCGGCGGGCCGGATGCCTGCTTCTTCTCAAAAAATTCTGCCAGGATGGGGGCTTTTAGCATGAAGAATTCTCTTTCAGGGTCAAGACCTGACAGGCCGCGTGGACCTGTCAGGTCTTCTTTGGAGGAGGATTTCGAAGGCTACTTCTTGCCTAATTCCGCGCGGGCAGAATCTTCAAGCGCCTGCGCGGCCTCTTCGGGTGTCAGCGTTTCCGCCAGGATGGCCTGAACGCTGTCGTTCACGACGGAGCCCGTGGCCGGGGGCAGATACTGATCGTAGTACAGCTGGAAATATTCAGCTGCCGCGGCGCCCTGTTGGACGGCCTTGAGCAGCGGATCGGAGAGGCCCTCTTCGCCGCCCTTGACGACCGGGACGCAGAAGCCTTCCTTGGCACACGCGACCTGCGATTCGGCCCGGGTCAGGTATTTGACGAAGTCAACGGCTTCCGGTTCGGCATCCTTGCCGAGCGCGAAACCATTGCCGCCGCCGAGTGCGTCCGTGCCGGCGCCTGCTCCGCCCTCGACCGCCGGGAAGGGGAACCAGCCCAACGCCTCGCCAATACCCTTCTTGTCGGGGCTGTTGTCGTTGAATGCACCGGGGGCCCACTGACCCATCAGGTCCATGGCAGCCTTGCCATTGCCCATGGCGGTGGCTTCATCGCCCCAGGTCGCGCCCAGGAAACCGTCCTGGAAGGGCTCGAGAGCCATGAGTTCATTCAATTTCTCGCCAGCCTGAACAAAGGCTTCGTCGGTGAAGGAACCTTTGCCGGAATACGCGGCGTCGAAGGCAGCCTTGCCGCCCATGCGGACCATCAGGTACTCCCACCAGAAGGCCGCGGGCCACTTGTCGCCTGCGCCGAGGGCGATGGGGGTAATGCCTGCATCTTTGAGCTTCTGGACATCCTCAAGCAGCTCACTCCAGGTGGCGGGAGGCGCGTCGATGCCGGCCTGGGCAAACAGATCCTTGTTGTACCAGAAGCCGACCATGCCCATATCCCACGGCACGCCGTAGCTCTTGCCGTTGTAGGCATACACGCCGAGAGCGCCGGGAGAGAACGTTTTGCGCCAGGCGCCGCCATCGGCATCCAGATCGGCAGTGATATCCTTGAGCAGACCCGCATTGGCATATTCGTTCATCACGCCGCCGCCCCAGCTCTGGAAGATATCGGGGGGTTCATTGGACTGCATCACGGTGGTCAGCTTGGATTTGAACGCCTCGTTCTCCAGCACGGTGATCTCGATGGTCACGTTCGGATGGGCAGCCATGTATTCGTCGGCCAGCTTTTGCCAGACCGCTTTCTGATTTTCGGCGGTGGTGATATGCCACCAGGTAATGGTGACCTTTTGCCCGGCAGCCGGCCCGGCCGCGCCGCAGGCGGTCAACACGAAGGCTGCCACGAGCACGAGGCTCAATAAGACGGAAAGCTTACGAGTCATGATTCTTCTCCTTTTGAGTATTAATGATGTTCCGAGTCAAGTGGATGAAAAAAGGATTGGCGTATAATCTGAATGTGCTGGTACTCCTTTCTACCAAAGGGTTCCACACGTTTAAGGCAGGGCTGGCGGACTGCGCAGTTAGCCAGCCTTGTCCTTTGGGGGGTACGTCGAGTCGCGCACGATCAGCTCTGTGGGCAGCTCGACCCGGCCGATCTCCTTCTCAGGGTTCTTCAATTGATCGATGAGCATCTGGGTGGCCAGGCGTCCCATCTCATCGAGCGGCTGGCGGACGGTTGTCAGGGCGGGGCGCACCATGGCGGCCTGCGGGATATCGTCAAAGCCAAGTATGGAAACATCTTCAGGGATGCGCAGACCCCGTTCGCGGATCGCGTCCATGACTCCCATCGCCATGACATCGTTGGAGGCAAAGATGGCCGTGGGCGGATCCTTCAAATCGAGCAGGGCACTGCCGCCCGCGAACCCCTCCGGCTGGAAGAACGTTCCTTCATAAATCAATTTTGGATCTTCGGGGATATGATGGACCTGCAGAGCGGATTTGTAACCCTCCAGGCGGTCGATCGCCGCGCCCAGGTCCATGGAGCCGGTGATAAAACCGATCCGCCGATGCCCGAGCTTGATCAGGTATTCCGTGGCGTTGTAGGCGCCCTGCCAGTTGGTCGCGCCGACCGCCGGGCAGGGATTGCCCGTCCCCTGGTGATCGATCAACACAAAGGGGAAGTTGCGGCTGGTCAGCGTGCCGGTGTAGTCGGCGGGGTTGCGCGGCAGGATGACGAGCAATCCGTCAACCATGCCCTGGACCATGTTCGCGACATAGTTGGCTTCCTTGGTGGCGGTGCGGTGGGTGGTGAAGAGCATCAGATCGAGCTGATGCAGTCCCAGCTCGGCGTCGATGCCGTGCAGGATCTCCCCGATGTAGCCCGTGCCGAGGTCCGGGGCCAGGACGCCAATGACGTTGGCCCGGCTGCCCTTCAGCCCGCGGGCCTGACGGTTGGCCACGTAGCCCAGGTCACGCATAACCGCTGAGACGCGTTCGCGCGTGTCCGGCGCGACGTGGGCGTCGTTGTTCATCACGCGCGAAACAGTGCCGAGGGAGACTCCGGCTTTTTCCGCCACTTCCACGATCGTCACTTTTGAAGAGAGTGCTTTTTTAGCCATATTTGGAAACGTTTACACGAAATTTGAATTGCGTTTCTTTCTCAAAGGCCAAATAGATGCTTTTCTCAGGCAGAAAGTATATATTTTGAAGATTTTAAAGATAGGGGGACCAATAAAGGCTAAAGCTATGGAAACGTTTCCACAATCTTAGCAAATTTTGCCATCAGAGTCAAGTGGTTTCTTGTCTCGATGGAAAAATTGATTTTGCAGAAATTGAATGCTCAAATCCCCCTCCCCGCCGGAAGGTTCATTTTCCCGCGAGCCTGGGTTGAATGCTGCGCCGCTTTTCAAACTGATAGATCGACCAGGAGTTATACAGGTGATGGTACAAAATGTAGAATGTGGGTCCCATCGCCACGAGCGGGTTGATGAAGGTCAGCGCGATCCAGATCACGAAGGAGAGATTCTTCTGCCCCAGCGACTGGCTGGACTCCTGCCAGTTGCGCCGTCCGCCGAGCAAAGCGCCTACCCCAAAATTGACGATGCAGATCACCAGCGAGATCAGCGCAATCGTAATCAAAGTTGTGCTCGAATCGGAATTTTCATTGCGCAGAAAATTCGACGAGTTGGCAATGATGATAAAAAGGTTAATCAGCCAGATGGGAAAGGAAAGTTGTTTTCCCTTGCGGATGAAGGCCTGGGTTCCAGCCGGCAGACGTGAGACAAGGCGCGCCAGGACCAGGGGCACGAACATGACAATCAGTACCGGCTGCAAAACTTCCCAGACCGAGATTTGAACATCGGCCCCCAGCAAAAAAGGCAATGTCAATGGGATGATGACCGCGCTCGAGACATTCGTGAAAAGCACCGCCGTGACCACGTACTCGATCTTCCCCTGGATAAAGCCGATGATGACCGGCGCGGCGATTGCAGTCGGTGCAATGGCGGTCATGAAGGCCGTCAGGGCCAGGGTCATATCAAAGGAGACGAGTGCCGCGTAAATGGCGAAGGCCACGGCAACATTGGCCAGCAGGATCCAGATCACACTCTTTTCAAACATCTCCGGCCTGAACTCGATATCCAGGAAGGCTAAGAACAGCATCGCCATGAGCAAATACTGGATCAGGAACGACAGGACATGAACCTGCGGGAAAAATGCACCGACCAGCATGGTGACCAGCAGTCCAAAGACCTTGCTATAGATTTTGAGAACCGAACGGAATCGGGAAATCATCGATCAAACGCCGCTGAAGGCGGAGAATCCTCCGTCGATGGGAATCACCACGCCGGTCACGAAACAGGAAGCGGGAGAGATCAGCCACAGCGTCGCACCGAGCAGGTCGTCGGGAGTCCCAAAGCGGTTCATCGGCGTGTGGGCCAGGATGCTTTGGCCGCGGGCCGTCAGCGCGCCGGTAGCCTTGTCGGTTAATAAGAATCGATTCTGTTCGGTCAGGAAAAATCCGGGCGCGATGGCATTGACGCGGATGCGCGGCGAATAGTTCTGCGCCATGTGAACGGCCAGCCATTGCGTGAAGTTCGTCACGGCTGCCTTGGCGGCCGAATAGGCCGGAATGCGCGTCAGGGGCCGGATGGCGTTCATGGAGGACACGTTGAGGATCACACCCTCGCCGCGTTCCGCCATGCCGCGCCCGAAAACCTGGGAGGGCAGGATCGTGCCGAGCAGGTTCAGCTCGCCGACGAAGCGCAGGGCCTCGACGGGCAGGTCAAAGAACGATAAGTCTGCAGAGGTGGTTGCGGAGGGATGGTTGCCTCCCGCGGTGTTGATGAGAACATCCACCTCCCCGAATTCAGCCCGAATGGTTTCCAGCGCCTGCTGCAAAGTTTCGAGCTTGAGTACATCCGCAAAGACGCGCGCCCCGCGTCCCGCGGTCCCGGTCGGCAGGCGCTCGATCACTTTCTGGGCCAGCTCCAGATCGCGGTCGAGCAGCACCACGTTGGCATTGCACCCGACCAGCGCGCAGGCCATCTCCCCTCCCAACACACCTCCGCCACCGGTGACGACGATCGTGCGGTCAGTAAAATCATATAACGAGCGAAGTTCATTGAGATCCATGGTTGTTCCTTAGAAAGTGATGCGGGCCTTCATCCAGTCATTTGAATTGTGGAAATCGGCCACGGCGTTGCCGGGATGGACAAGTTCATCGAACAGGGGGCGATCCGCCTCGTCCAGAGTTTTGTCGAGTATTCCAAGTGCGTCTTCGAGGTGACCCAGCGTGCGCGGCCCAACGATCGGCGCGGTGATCCCGGGCTGGTCCTTCGCCCAGAGCAGGGACAACTGCGAGGCCGTGAGACCGCGCTCCTGGGCCATCCTGCTCACGGCCTGACCCACATCCAGGCCGCGCTGCGTCACGCGCGCTTTCACCGTATCGGTGCCCCAGCGCTGGGCACGTGAATCCTCAGGGAAGTTATCCGTCCGGGTATAGCGCCCGGCCAGGACGCCCATCGCCAGCGGCGACCAGGGCAGGATGGCCAGGTCGTACTTTTGGCACAACGGGATCAGTTCGTTCTCGATGCGGCGATCCAGCAGGTTGTAGGGCGGCTGCTCGCTGACGTAGCGATTCAACCCGTAGCGTTCGCTGAGCGACAGGGCTTCCATCACCATCCAGGCCGGGTGCGTGGAACAGCCAATGTAGCGGACCTTGCCGGCCCGGATCAGGTCATCGAAAGCCCGCAGAGTCTCGTCCTGGGGATGTGTGGCAGGCGGGCGATGCAGCTGGTACAGGTCGATGTGATCGGTCTGCAGCCGCCGCAGCGAGTCTGCCGCGTGCTTGCGCACCTTGTAGGCCGAGATCCCCGCCTCTTCATTGGGGATCTGGGGGTCGTTCGGAGTGCCGTACAC
>JBAVVF010000845.1:0-7667 GCA_049697155.1 Anaerolineales bacterium | reverse complement strand
TCCTTCCAGCGTGCGGCGGGGCAGCGGGGTCTGGCCGATCAGGGCCCGGAAACAGTCCTGCGCATTCGTCTCCATCCAGCGGTTGACCTTTCCCTTCACCGAAAAAGACTTGAAGCCCGCCCGTTTGATCTTCTTCCTGAATTCGGTGCAAAGTGCCTGTTCGTGCTGGAGGGAATGCAGATCGATGCAAAGCCATAGATTCTGATATTCCCGCAGGCATGCGAGTGCTTCGTCAATCGTCCAATTCTCCATGACCTCGACGCTGAGCTCATCGCCCAGCACGGCAAAGATAACCGGCTTGCGCCCCGGGGCAAGCTCCACCCCGGCAAAGGTGATATGATCGGATGGCATTGGAAAATTCCTTTTGTGAAAACGTTCAATAATAGTGTAGCTGAAACGAGACCTTAATGCAACAGACTCAGCGCCGAATCATTTATTTCATCATCCTGGCATTGGGGCTTACCTGGATTTTCGTCAGCGCGGATAGATCGGGAGCCTCCACTTCCGGGAGAATCCCCGCACCGCAGCAGGGCTTCCTGGCGCCCGACTTCGAGTTGAGAACACCGGACGGGGAGGTGATCCGTCTCTCTGACCTGCGCGGGCAGGCGGTGCTGGTCAACCTGTGGGCGACCTGGTGCCCGCCCTGTCGGGCCGAGATGCAGTCCATTGAGAAGGTCTATCAGGAGTATAAAGACCAGGGTTTTACAGTCCTGGCCGTCAATATGACCCGCCAGGATGATGCCTCGGCCATTCTGCCCTTCGTCAGGGAGCAGGCACTCACTTTCCCGGTCCTTTTGGATGAACGCGGCGAGGTGGCAGCGGCCTACCAACTGCAGTCGCTGCCTTCCTCCTATTTCATACGGCGGGACGGCATCATCAACGAGGTTGTCATCGGCGGGCCCATGTCTGAGGCGCTGCTCCGGACGCGGATCGAGGACATTCTGGAATGATCGATCTTTTCCGCTCCCTCTTTGCGCCACCGCGCCACCTGATTCTGCTCCTTGCCGCGCTCTGGGTGGGTCTTGCGCTGGCCGAGAAACGATCCCAGCGGCATGGCATTTCGAAAGAGGCGCTCAACAACATCGTTTATTACGGTCTTTTCGGCTATATCCTTGGCGGGCGCCTCCTTTACGCGCTTTCAAACCTTTCTGCATTTGCGCGCAGCCCGCTTAGCCTCTTCTCGCTCAACCTTGATTTGTTCGACCCAGTTGCCGCGCTGGCAGCCGCCGTCATTGTTGGATTGATTTATGGCTCCCGGCAGAAACTTCCGCTCTGGTCCACGCTCGAGGCGCTGACGCCGCTCTTCGCAACGCTTGCCATCGGATTGTCTCTTTCCCACCTGGCAGCCGGGGCAGCCTTCGGCAGTCCAACGGATCTGCCGTGGGGGATGGAGCTATGGAACGCGACTCGTCATCCGACTCAGGTCTATGAACTGAGCGCAGCGATCCTTGTCTTTGGCTGGGTCTGGTTCCAAAAAGCAGAGTCTCCCCCCGGCCTTACTTTCCTCACCTTTGCGGCGCTGACAGCCGCGGCGCGTCTCTTCCTCGAAGCCTTTCGGGGCGATAGCACATTGATCTTTGGAGGGCTGCGGCTTGCCCAGGTCGGCGCATGGATTGTGCTTGCGGTTGCGCTGACCGCGAGCGAGGCGGTCCGCAAAGCGAAAACCGTCAATAAGTAATGCGACATTTATGTCGCCTCGCAAGGTGAAGCGACATAAATGTCGCGCCACGATTTGTATTGCTTCCCCGAATAGAATCCGCCTCTCCTTGCAAGAGAGATGGACATCCCTATCAATATCAATTCCGAAGTGCGATCGGCTTCAGATAGGAATCAAGCAGCGCGTCCATTTGCCCGAAAGACTCACAAACGAAGAACATGGGGTTGAAGGCATACACAGTCTTAGGGATGCGCGCGATCGTTTCCACGTCGAAGGGGGCCAGGATCACCTCGCCCCCAAAGTATCCCGCCCGAGCGATGCCCAGCGTTTCATAGAGCGAATGTACGACGTTCCAGCCCTGATCCTGCGACGACATCTGTCCCTGCCGGTGCAGGTCATTGACGCCGTCAATGAGGCGATGAACGTCGTCCCTGTGGGCAAGGAACTCCCGCGTCAGCTGCGCGAACACGTTGCCGGTGTAATCGATGACCGTATCGCGGGAGAGCCGGTAGAACTCCATGACGGTGTTCGCCAGTTCCGCGCGCCCGGAGATGATCCCCGCCCCGAACACCTTGAACCGGTTGTCCTGGACAACCAGCCCAAACTCGGTGCTGTACCAGGCCAGACGCTTGATGACTTCCTTCTCATCGGGGGTTGCCTTCAAATAGGCGGGAGCGAACTTATCCTCGATGCGCGCATAGAATTCCATGGTCAGATAAGGCAGGTGCCCGAAGATGTCATGGAACATATCCGGCTCGGGCGTGAACTCCATCTGGTCGCGGCTGCGCAGATAATCGGTAATCAGGAAAATGCGCTGCGCAAATTTCCTGTACCAGTCGTCTGCCAGGGTATAGCGGACGGCCGTGCGCTCGATGCGCCAGCCCGTCCGATGGGTAATGCGGGAGTTGAGGTGGGCAACAGTCGGGATCTGGTGCGGATCGAGTTCCAGCAGTGCCAGCCCCTCCTTGAACTCCTGGCAAATATGCTCGAGCAGGTACGGCTGGTGAAGGCCGGCATACAGGTCGGCCCAGATCGCGTGCTGCTCGGCCGAAAAAGCGATTTCCTGGTTTTCTGCGGAATATTCGCGTGCTGGATCAATGTGCTGCCCGGCAATATCGCCCGTGTAAATCGGCGGATTTTGATTGGTGGTCATAAGCTAGCCCTTTCGAAAACAATAATTGGAGGACACAAAACATTGATCAGATCCGCGATGATACAAAGGATATTATCACTTCCAAAAACACAAGTCAAGAATATGACCAATATTGTCTAATAAACCCGCGTATTGCCTCGCTAAACACTGGAGTGATACAATCTTTCTCAGATGAACGATTCACTCAATGGGAAGACGGTTTTTGTTACCGGTGCGGCCCGGCGGGTCGGGAAGATCTTCGCGCTGGCCTGTGCCCGCGCGGGCGCAGACGTGGTGATCCATCACGGGCATTCGGACGAGGAAGCTGCGAGGGTCCGGGAGGAAATTGCCCGCCTGGGACGCCGCGCCTGGGTCTTCAAAGCGGACCTGAGCGATTCCTCCGCAGCCGGCAGTTTGATCTCCCGCATCAGCGAGTCCACGCCTGTGCATGCCCTGGTCAACAGCGCGGCGATCTTCGAATCCCTATCCCTGGAAAATACATCGCTGGAAGCCTGGGAAAAGCACCTCGCCATCAACCTGACCGCACCATTCCTGCTGAGCCAGGCCTTCGCGAGGCAGGCCCCGGAGGGCGGACGGATCGTCAACATCGTGGATTGGCGCGCCCTGCGTCCCGCAGCCGATCACTTCCCCTACACGATCAGCAAAGCCGCGCTCGCCTCGATGACCCACTCACTGGCTGTTGCCCTGGCCCCCCGGATCATCGTCAACGGTCTGGCGCTCGGCGCGATCCTGCCGCCCTCGGATGGCAAAGCTCCTCCGGATATTACCAAAAGCATTCCAGCAGGACGCTGGGCAGAAGAAGATGAGGTCGAGCAATCGCTCCTTTTTTTGCTCACCTGTCCGGCGTATATTACAGGCCAGATCATACATCTGGACGGCGGAAGGCATTTGGTGTGATCGTAAATCATTGATTTCGTTACTTATATTTATCCTGCTTGGCTACACGCAAATCATAAAGGAAACCTGAAGATGGATAAAGTCATTATCAAAGATTTGCTCGTGCGAGGCATCATCGGCATCAATGACTGGGAACGCAAACGGGCCCAGGACATTCTGATCAACATTACCCTGTTCACCGATACACGCCGCGCCGGCGAAACTGACAGCATCGTGGACTGCGTCGATTACAGCAAGATGAGTAAGCGGCTCCAGGCCCACGCTGAAAGCGCGGAGCGTCTGACCGTCGAGGCCCTGGCCAACGACCTTGCGAAAATTTGTTTCGAGGACAAAGGCGTACTAAGAGTCATCCTGCGCGTGGAGAAGCCCGGGGCCGTGCGGTTTGCGAAATCGGTTGGCGTGGAGATCGAGCGCACCCGCAGGGAATAGACATGCATCAGGTTTACCTGAGTCTTGGCTCGAATATTCAGCCCAGGCTGAATTTACCCAGAGCAATTGAACTGCTCAATGCCTACGGGGAAATCCGCGAAGTCTCGCAGGCCTGGGAATCCGTAGCCGTGGGGTCGGATGGGCCGAATTTCCTCAATGCGTGTGTCCTGTTGGCCACTCCCCTTTCGCAGTCCGAGGTAAAAGAAAAAGCGATCCAATCCATTGAAGCAGAGCTCGGCCGGAAAAGAAGCGCAGACAAGAACGCGCCGCGTACCATCGATATTGACATCGTTCTTTTCGACGATCAACTGTGCGATGCCAAATATTGCAGCCAGGCCTTTGTCATCGTTCCTCTCGCAGAGATCCACCCCGAATATCAAAACCCGCCCACGCAGGAAAAGATCATCGAGACAGCGGCGCGTCTCCGTCAAAAAACATGGATGGAGACGCGCCCTGAAGTGCTGGCTCAATTTACCGGGAACAGCCTGAGGACCTAGATCTGGAGCGGCTTCGCTCCCCTCGAAATGTTGTCGAGAAACTCCTGGCGGGTCGCCAGATTGGCCCGGAAGGCTCCATGCATGGCGGAGGTCGTCATGCGGGCATCATGCTTCTTCACCCCGCGCATCATCGAGCACATGTGGATACCCTCCACGACCACGGCAACCCCCTGCGGCTCCAGGATTTCCTGCAGCAGGTCCGCGATCTGGCGGGTCATGCGCTCCTGCACCTGCAACCGACGCGCGTACATGTCCACGATGCGTGGAATCTTGGAAAGACCGATCACCTTCCCTTTGGGAAGATAAGCTACATGCGCCCGACCCAGGAACGGCAGCATGTGATGTTCACACAGGCTGTAGAACTCGATGTCCCGCACCAGGACCATCTCATCGTAGTTGATATTGAACAGGGCGTCGTTGATAATCCTTTCGGGATCGGCACCATAGCCGCTTAATAATTCCGCATACATGCGCGAGACCCGATCCGGCGTATTTTGCAGTCCTTCACGCTTAGGATCCTCCCCCACGGCTTTTATGATTTCGAACACGGCTTTCCGCACGGCTTCATAGTCGATATTGACCCTGTCCGAATCCTTCACATCAAAATCATCATCAAATTCCATATCTGCTCCCTGATAAGACCAGTGGCGCCTCGGCGCCACTGGTTTGCTTATTTCCTGATCTTAACCCACCACAGGCTCGATCAACCCGTATGTGCCATTCCGCCGGCGATACAGGACCTGGATGGCATTCTGCTCGGCATTGAAGAAGACAAAGAAATTATCATGCCCGAGCAGGCGCATCTGCTCCACAGCCTCGTCCTCGGTCATGGGTAAAATGATAAACTTCTTGCGCCGGCCGATGAGCGGGAGAATTTCGCCGGTCTCGTCCACAGGCATTTCCTCCTCCGTCACCTCGGCAGCGGAACGTCCATCGCCGCGCCCCCGATAGTGCTTGCCCTTGTACCGGTCGATCTGACGCTGGATCTTGTCGAGGGCGGCATCGAACGCCGCGTGGACGTCATCAGCCCGCTCCTCGGAACGCAGGATGAAGCCCTTACCATGAACAGTAATCTGAGCCACCTGGCGATCCAGGGCGCTGCGCGCCGACTTGGCATGCGACAGCTCAACGCGCACCTCCTCAATTTCCTGAAGGTAGCGTTCGAGCTTGGCCGCCTTCTTTTCAACATAGTCGCGCGTATTGTCGGTCAATCTCATATTACGTGCTACGGTCTCAACCTTTTGAGTCATAGGACCTCCTGAATGATTATCAACTGCCTCGGGGGCAATTGTCAAACCCGAGCGAGACTGTGATGCGCAAGCGCACGCGCAATCGTCAGCACATAGACCTCCTGCGCGCCGGCACAAAGCAATGCTTCCGTACAGGCAGAAATGGTGGAACCGGTTGTTGCGACATCATCCATAAGCAGGATCGATTTCCTCTTCACGACCTTCGGATCGGCCTCATATGCATTATGGACATTTTCGCGCCGCTGAGCAAAATTCAACCCGACTTGCGAGCGTGTCTCGCGTGTTTTCCGGAGGGCGCCGGGTTCATACATTAATCCCACCTGGTAGGCCAATGGGCGGGCGACCAATCCAACCTGATTATAACCTCTCTCTTTTAGGCGCTTTTCCCCCAGCGGAACTGGAATCAGGATCTGCACCGGCCATTGCAGGGTATGCAAAAAAGCAACCATTTGCATTGCCAGTGAGTCGGCCAACCCGATATTGTGGCGATACTTTAGTGTATGCAGTCCGTTCTGGATCGGTGAATCAAAAACCGCCCACGATCGCATCATACGATACGCAGGCGGATTCGACACGCACTTTTCACACTCGCCGGCCGCTCTGATTGGTATCCCGCATTTGTCACAGAAAGGGGCAGTGATTTGCGGTACGCCGGCCTGACAATCCGGACACCAGCGCCAGCCTGCCTTTCCGCAACCGCCGCATACAGGCGGGAAAAGCAGATCCAGCCCGTTCCAGGTCAATCGGTAGAGGCGATACGACCAGGGTATGTTGTTCACAGAGAATCAACGTTGATCAGATAGCTATAAGCCTGATCCCATGATGCTAATAACCGCAGGCGTCAGAATGATGATCATAATGGATGGGAAGATCAACAACGCCATGGGGATGAGCATTTTGATAGGGGCCTTATGCGCCTCTTCCTCCGCATACTGCCGACGCTTCATACGCATCTGCTCGGATTGAATGCGCAGGATTTTCGCCATACTAACACCAAGCTGTTCGCTTTGAATGATCGCGGCGACAAAACTTGTCATTTCGGGAAGCCCGAGCCGATCAGACATATCTTTCAAGGCCTCACGACGAACCTTGCCCAACTGGACTTCACGGATGGTGCGGGCAAATGCCATGGAAAGGTCAGTCTCCCACTTTTCTGCCACTTTCGACATGGCCGCATCGAAGCCAAGCCCAGCCTCCACGCAAATGGTAAGCAGATCCAGGGCATCCGGCATGGCTTTACGAATGTTCTTTTGACGACGCGTAATTCTGCTTGTGAGCATAATTTGAGGAAGCCAAAAGCCACCCACAAATCCTCCAACAATAAACATGGTTTTGTCGGTCGTGGACCATGTAGCAGACCCTAAAAATGACCAGGTCATCAAACCACCAAGAACCACAGCCAATATAAAGCGGATCGCGAGAAAGGTTGCAGCATCAATAGGCCAGGGATTGCCTGCCAATTCCATTTTCCGGGCAGTATCCTGTATGGCTTTTTGAGGAGTGAAGCGGGCAGATAATTCGCCTATGCGGTTAATCGTCGGGATAATTACGCGCTCACTGAATGGCTGGGATAGCTCAATTTCCTCCAGCGATGTGACGTCGCCGCGCTGAATGAACTCAGCCAGACGTGCCTGCAAGGGGTCGTCTTCGTCCCCGCGTGCATTCCTTCGCAAACTTACGATGATCACTGCAACCGCAACGATCAAAACAACGCCGCCAAAGATAAGCAGACCCATCTTATACCTCGATATCCGCGATTTTCATCATCACCAAATAACCCGAAG
>JBAVVF010000844.1:0-2778 GCA_049697155.1 Anaerolineales bacterium | reverse complement strand
GACCCGGCCGCCTGAACGCCCAATACCTGCGGCAGTCCTGTCGATTTTGTTTCGTTGGATTGTTTGAAGCCTGCCCAGTACGATGTGATGTTCCCGGCGTTTCCCACCGGCAGGCAGAGCCAGTCCGGTGCGGAACCAAGCACGTCGCAGATCTCGAAGGCGGAGGTCTTTTGCCCTTCGATGCGATAGGGATTAATCGAATTCACCAGACAGATGGGATGTTTGTTCGTGATCGCGACGACCATCGTCAGGGCGTCGTCGAAGGAGCCGTCGATCTGGATGACCTGGGCGCCGTAGGCGATCGCGCCGGCCAGCTTCCCGGCCGCGACCTTGCCCTGCGGGATCAGTACGATCGACTTCATCCCGGCCCGGGCCGCGTAGGCCGCGGCAGAGGCGGCTGTGTTGCCCGTCGAAGCGCAGATGACGGTCGTTGCGCCGCGCCCCCAAGCCTCGCTGACGGCGGCCGTCATGCCGCGGTCTTTGAAGGAACCGGTCGGGTTGAGCCCCTCGTACTTGATGAATAACTCTACACCGCCGCCGAGCTGGCGCGCCAGATTGTCGGCTTTGATCAGAGGCGTGCCGCCCTCCAGCAGGCTGACGGCCCGCGTGTGGGACGGGAGGTCGAGCAGATGTCCGTATTTGTGAAGAAGTCCCTGGTAAGTCATGGGGCGAGTTTACCGCTTGTTTCGTGAATAAGTAAGCCTTTTCAGGCGTTTTGTGGGCTGCATTTTCATCGGGATTCCCCGGATTATAAGATTCATGACAACTTAATTATCCATGGATATACTTTATGGTGATGAACCGCATAGCGATCCTGACTTTAGGGGTTTGCGTCCTGATCTCTGCCTGCATGGATGAAGCCCGCGCCGCACCCGTCATCCCACCGGTCAGTGCGCCGGAGCAAACATTTCCCACGCTGGTGACCCGGCCACTCCCAACTGCCACAGCGAAACCAAAGCAATACTCCCCGATCACCCGTGTGCCCACCGCGACACCGACACTCACCCCGTCGCCAACGTCCACGCTGTCGGGGTCAGAGCATGACCCTGCGAGGTGGAAGGCTTGGCCGGTCATTCCGGAAGCCATCGACCCGAGTCTGCGGAACGTCTATGAACGCGGGCTGGAGCTTGGCAATGATCCGCAGGCCTTTTCGATCTTCGGCGATTGCCAGGGGCGGCCGGCGGAGTTCCTGGGTGTCTTCGAGACGGACACGGAGCTCGTCGAAAGCCTGGCGCCCGAACTGCAGGAGACGGTCGAGCACTTCCAGGGTTCGTTCAACCGCGAGAGCCCGACTGCCCAGGATGCCACCACGCCCGGTGCGCTGCTGTGGAACCAGTGGCATCGCGGCGAATATGGCTGCAGCTTTACCGAGACCCCCGTCGAATGCGAGCTGCGCGTTCAGCGCCCCTCGTTCGTCATCATTCAAATCGGCACGCACTTCGAGTCGCGCAATACCGAGTATCTGCGCAAGATCATCCTGCAGTTGATGGATGCCGGCGTCGTGCCGATCCTGGCTACCAAGGCCGATAACCGCGAGCATGATGAGCGCATCAACCGCGACATGGCACTACTGGCCGCGGAATACGACCTCCCACTCTGGAACTTCTGGGCGGCGCTCTCCGACCTCCCCGACCGCGGCCTCTATACCCGCGACGATCGTCCCCAGCAAGGCCCGATCTATCTCGGCGAGGAGGCGACGATTCGCCACCGCCTGACGGGCCTCGCGGCGCTGGATGCGGTCTGGCGCGCGGTGGCAGGGCAATAAATTTTTTACCACGGAGACACGGAGAACACTGAGATTTTGTTTTATCTTTGCGGGCTCTGCTGTGAGGTATAGGTCAAATAAAAAAGGCTCTCGTTATCGAGAGCCTTCATCCTTTACCCTTCCGCCTTCATCCTTTCAAGGGCGGTGCATCCTTATCGTACACGAACACTTGAATATCCAGACCCTCGGCGTTCAACAGGTTGATGGCCGGCTGGAAGGTTGCGACCTTGATCCGTTCCATGTCCCTGGCCGGCGCGTAGACGCTCAGGCGCGCCTCCTCGTCGGACATCCTGACGGTCTTGATCTCCGCGCCTCCGCAGGCGGTTTTGATCAGGTTGGTCATTTCCTTGATTGCATCATCAAGCACCATAACTCACTCCTAAAAAATTATACCAACGCATAATTCCTGCGTCACTACGAGTACAGCCACCTTGCAATAACGTAAACTGCTACTTCGCCATTTTGGCGACGGTCACCCCCGCGCCGCCCTCGCTGTCCTTTGGCTCCTCAAACGAAGCCACATACGAGCTGGATTTCAGGGCATTTCGCACGGCTTCGCGTAGCTTTCCCGTGCCCTTGCCGTGGACGATCCGTACGAACAGCAGTCCAGAGGAATAGGCCTTCTCGAGGTAGCGTTCCAGCTCCTCCAGCCCGTCCTCGACCAGTTTGCCGCGCAGATTCAACTCGATTCCGGGCGATTTCGTGCCGCTGACCGCCGCGCGCCCGCTGCCTTCTGCTTCCACCCTTCTTTCTTCTTTCCTCTTTTCTTCATCAGCCTCCCCCTCGCGACCTTTCCGAACGATATCCGCCAGCCGGGCCCGCACGCGCAGGCTCCCGATCTGGACCTCCGCGTCCGACTCACCCAGAGCGGTCACCACGCCATCCGCGTTCAGCGTACCGACAAAGACGCGCTCTCCGAGGGACAATGGACGATTGACCATGGATGATGGTCTAACGTCCGTGGTCTGTCGTCTCTCCACGGGTGCTTCGATCTTCTCCTCGATCGTCTGTAC
>JBAVVF010000843.1:0-11975 GCA_049697155.1 Anaerolineales bacterium | reverse complement strand
GTCTGGGTCATCTTGGCTACCGGGTCGCTCAAAAACTCTATGAGATGGGTGAGGACATCGCGGTGGTTGAGGTCAACCCCGGCACACATACGACGGCCGCGGCCCGCGATATGGGCATCCCGGTCATCCATGCGGATGCCCGGCAGCCCGGGGCACTCGAGTCCGCCAACATCAAGGATGCGCGTACGATCATCCTGGCCAGCCAGAACGATGCCATGAACCTGCAGATCGCGCTGCGGGCCCGTTCGCTCAACCCCGCCATTCAGGTGGTGATCCGCATCTTCGACGAAGACTTCGCCCACGCCCTGCAGGAGCAATTTGGCTTCATTGCATTGAGCGCGACGGAAATGGCCGCGCCGGTTTTTGCCGCGGCGGCGTCCGGCGCAGATGTCACCAATCCGATTTCGATCGAGGGCCAGCAGCTCAGCCTGGCCCGCCTGAGCATCCATCCTGCGTCAAGCCTGGCGGAAAAAACCGTGGGATACGTGGAAGACAACTATCATCTCAACATCATTCTGATCCGGCACGATCATCAATCGGAGATGCACCCTACGGACAAGAGTCCGCTGCACGCCGGCGACACGCTGGCCGTCCTGGGCGGGCCCGAGCAGCTGAGTCGCCTGATGCTGGATAACCAATAAACAGGAAGTAGTGATGACTTCGCGAAGCACCCTTTAGGGTTAGTCGTCTGGAAACGAGCGACTAAAGTCGTCACTACATGATTCTTATGGAGCCTCCACGTAAAAAACCTCTGATTGGAATCGTGGGGCCATGCGGCTCCGGCAAATCGACCCTGAAAGCGGGGCTTGAACAGTATGGCTATGTCTGCCGCCACATCGCGCAGGAACATTCCTATGTTCCATCCATGTGGCAAAAGATCGTCAACCCCGACGTTTTGATCTATCTCGCGGCCTCCTTCCCCGTCAGCACGGCACGCCGCAGGCTGAACTGGCAGAAGGCCGATCACGATGAACAGCTGCGCCGGCTCGAGCATGCCCGCCAGCATGCCAGTCTTCGGATCGATACAGACGACTTAACTCCCGAGCAAGTCCTGCAGAGTGTGCTGGACTATCTAAAGGAAATCAATCCATGAGAAGGTTATTCGCCTCTTTCCTCGCCCTGGGCCTGGTCACTGCCGCCTGTTCGTTTTCCCGGCCGACGGCAGCTCCGACCCCGACACCCACACGTTCCCAGCCCACTGAAACTGCAACTCCCACCCGGCCGACAGCAACTCCGGCTCCCCTGCCAGACGACATCTTCAGTACCCCCTGGGAGGATCGTTCCGTTTTCAGAACCGGACTGGTTTCCTCTGAGCAATCTGTTCTGAATGAGTTGACGGACGCCAGCATTTATCATCTCGAGTTCAACATTGCAGATGACATTTATCACGTCACAGGCAGTGAGGCAGTCCGCTATACAAACGGCGAAGACGTGTCCCTGAACGAAGTACGGTTCCGGCTCTTCCCCAATATCCTTGGTGGAGAAATGACGGTATCCAACGTCCGGGCAGATGAGGAAGAGGTCAACCCACAGTACGAACTCGCAGACAGTTTGCTGATCGTGCCGCTTTCGAGGCCGCTCGAGCCGGGTCAAAGCATCGTCCTGCAGATGGATTTTGCCGTGACCGTCCCGCAGGATGTCGAATTGAACTATGGAGTGTTCGCCTATGCCGAAGATGTGCTGATGCTGGCCCACGCCTATCCGATGATCGCGGTGTACGATGACGAGGGCTGGAACGCGGAGATTCCTCCCCAGAGCGGAGATGTGACGTATGCGGATGCGTCGTTCTTTCTTGTCAAAGTGACTGCGCCGCAAGGCCTGACGCTGGTCACCTCCGGGCGCAGCCTCCGCCGCGACGAAGCCGGTCAGGTTCAGGAGTTGAGCGTCGCGAGCGGTCCGGCGCGTGACTTTTACCTGGCCGCCAGCCCGGACTACGAAGAAGTATCACAAACCTTTGGCGAAGTCACCATAAACAGCTACGCCCCACGGGCTTTCAAAGAGGGCGCGCAGATGGCCCTGGAGGTTGCCGCCCGGGCCATCGAAGGTTTCAGCTCCCGCTACGCGCCCTATCCATACACGGAGTTCGACATCGTCGCGACGCCGACGCTGGCCCTGGGAATCGAATATCCCGGCGTGATCGCAATCACGTCCCGCATCTACGATGTAGGACAGGATTACCGCGGCACGCCCGCCAGTGTCTTTCTGGAGTCGACGGTCGCGCACGAGGCCGGCCACCAGTGGTTCTACAACCTGGTCGGTGGTGACCAGCTCGATGACCCCTGGCTGGACGAGTCGCTGACCCAGTTTGCCACCCTTCAATACTATGCCGATGAGTACGGCCCAGGCGGCGAACAGGGCTTCCGCGCTTCGCTGGAGGCCCGCTGGGAAAGTGTCGAGCGGGCAGAGATCCCCGTTGGACTGCCGGTGGCCGAATACAGCGGCCAGGAGTACAGCGCCATCGTATACGGGCGCGGAGCGCTGTTCTTCGTCGCTCTGCGGGAGGAAATGGGCACGGAAGCCTTCGATGCCTTCCTCAGGGAATACACCGAGACGTTTTCGTGGGGCATTGCCACACCCGAGACCCTGCAAGCGCTGGCCGAAAAGCACTGCGCGTGCGATCTGGACACAATTTTCGATGAGTGGGTATATCCATGAGCATGGAAGAATTGTATGCAGTTACCAGGGGCCTCAACCGCCGCTTTCCTGACGGAAACCATCCCTATCAGATCATGACCGGCCTGCTGGAGGAAAGCGGGGAACTGGCCCAGATGGTCAACCACTTCGAGGGCTCGGGGATCAAACTCGAAAAATATGGCCCGCCGGACAAAGCCAGACTGGCGAAAGAGATCAAGGACCTTTTGATCTGCGGCTTGCGGATCGCGGTTTATTATGGTGTGGAACAGGAACTGGCGGCCGGCATCCATCAGTCGTATGAAAGGCTGCAGGCGGAGGGCTGGATCGAAGATGAGACTAGTCACACCCCTTTAACAGGAGTATAATCACCGCCGCGTGGCGCACGATGGTTGAGACGCCCTCTGGGCATCGAAGCCAAAGCGCCACATTTTTGTGGATGGAGATAGCCAACACATGATTCGAAACCTTTATACCCGTTTGGTTCTCATCGTTATCATCGCTGCCCTGGCCATATGGGTGGACATGAGCCGGGAGATCCAAATCGTCAATCCCTTCAATCCAGATCAGCTCCTGGTCGACCGCAACATCACCCCCAAGCTGGGACTTGATCTGCAGGGCGGACTGCAAGTCCTGCTGGAGGCCGACCTCCCGGAAAGCGCAGATGTGGACTCGACTGCCATGGAAACCGCCCGCCAGATCGTTGAAAATCGTACCAACGCTCTGGGTGTGAGTGAGAACGTGATCCAGCTGGCAGGTGAACGCCGCATCGTCGGAGAATTTCCCGGCGCGGAAGATGCGGATGCCATTCTGGACATCATCCAGCAGACCGGCTTAATGGAGTTTGTCGATACAGGCGACTTCAGACCTGAAGAAGGCAGCCTCCTGCAAACCGATTTTGCCACCGGTTCCGGGACGGAGGCACCCGCTGCAACACCGGCCCCGACAACGGAACCCGGCGCGACACCCGTTCCGGAAATCGAGGAACTCCAGCAGGTCTTTCATACCATCATGACCGGCAAAGAGCTGCGGAGTGTGAACGTCGGACTGGATCCATCAGGCAGTCCCGCGATCGATTTCACGCTTTCCACGGAAGGCACCACCATCTTTGCAGATCACACGGCTGCAAATATCGGCAAAGTCCTGGCGATCACTCTCGATAAGCGCGTGATCTCCGCGCCGAGCATTCAGGGCGCCATCCCCAGCGGACAGGGCCAGATCAGTGGAAGCTTCACAGCCGAGTCTGCGAATGAACTGGCCGTACAACTTCGCTATGGCTCGCTCCCCGTTCCTCTCAAGGTGGTCGAGACCCGCATTATCGGTCCCACCCTCGGCGAAGATTCACTCCAGAAGAGTCTGATGGCCGGCCTGATTGGTATGATCATCGTAATCCTGTTCATGGCGATTTACTATCGCCTGCCGGGCATCGTCGCGGCGGTGGCCATTCTCTTCTACGCGGCCATCGCATTTGCCATCTTCAAAACCTTCCACTTCACGCTCACCCTGCCCGGAATCGCAGGCTTCCTGCTCAGCACCGGCGCGGCCCTGGATGCCAACATCCTGATCTTCGAGCGCCTGAAGGAGGAGCTCCGCAACGGACGCAACCTCGTCCAGGCCGTCGATCAGGGCTGGACCCGGGCCTGGTCCTCCATCCGCGACTCGAACCTGGCGACGATCATTACCTCGCTGATCCTCTACTGGTTTGGGTCCACGTTCGGTGCCACGATCGTGAAGGGCTTCTCCCTGACCCTCGCCCTGGGTGTGATCATTTCGCTGTTCACCGCGATCTATGTCACCCGCACCCTGCTCACAGCCGTCCTGAGAAACTTCAAGCCAGCGAACCTGCAGTTCTGGTTTGGCATCTAGACCACGAGGAAACCAAACATGATTGACATCCTCAGTAAACGTTACTTATATTTTGCGCTTTCGCTCCTGGTCATCATACCGGGACTCCTGATCCTTGCCTTCACCGGGCTGCCGCTTTCGATCGATTTCACCGGCGGCTCCCTGCTGGAAGTCCAGTTTGCCGACGGAAAAGACCTGGCAAATGCAGAGATCGTCCAGCTGTATGAAAACGCCGGGATCGACGATGCCCAGGTGCAGACCACCGACAACGGGACCCTGCAGATCCGTTCATCCTTCCTCAGCAACGAAGTACGCGATGAGATCCTCAACACGATGAGGACACAGAGCGGCGGAGAAGTGACGGTCATCCGCTTCGACAGTGTGGGGCCCAGCATCGGTGCGGCAGTCGCTTCACGGGCCGCTCTGGCCGTCGCTGTGGCTGCGCTGGCAGTGGTGATCTATATCACGTTTGCATTCCGCAAAGTCCCGAATGCCTTCCGCTACGGCATCTGCGCCATCATTGCCATGGTCCACGATGTGGCGGTGGTGTTCAGCGTTGCCGGCTTCGGCGCGATGTTCTTCGACTGGCAGATCGATTCGCTCTTCCTGACGGCCCTGTTGACCGTGATCGGCTTCTCGGTGCAGGATAAAGTGGTGGTGTTCGACCGCATCCGCGAGAACAGCGTCACACTGCGGCGGCTGGATTATGAAAAACTGGTCAATCACTCCATTGTCCAGACGCTGCAGCGCTCGATCAACACGCAGCTCATGACGGTGGAATTCCTGCTGCTGGCGCTGGCCCTCTTCGGAGGCATCACACTCCAGGAATTTGCCGTGATCCTGCTGGTCGGGCTGTTCAGCGGTACGTATTCCTCGATCTTTATCGCCGCACCGATTCTTGTCCTGTGGGAAACCCGGGAATGGAAGAACTGGTTCCGGCGCAAGGCAACCGCCTGAAAGCTAAAACAAGCAAATAAGCAAGTAAACAAAAAAACTCCCAAACGGGAGTTTTTTGCTAGCGGTACAAGCCGGGCTTACATGAGCGCGGCGATGTATTGCGTGACCAGTTTGATAAACAAGTCCCGCCGCGCAGACAGCAGATCAACAGGATATTCCATCCGTAATCCCTTCAGTTTCTCGAGCAATTCGATAACATCCTGGTTATATTTCAGACGATACATATTCCCGGTCTCACTCTTCAACTTGCATGAATCTTCACATAGTCAAGACGAAAACGGGAAGGGAAGGTTACAAAGAACCGTCCGGCGCAAGGCCGGACGGATGAAAGGATCAGGATTTTGGAGCCCCGCGGGGAGCCGGACGGTCTAGCCGCCGAGTTCCACGGCCAGGGCATCGTAATAGGTTCCGGCGCCGAAGCCATCGATCAGGACGTGGTCCAGGGGCTTCAGTTTGGGCAGCTCGCGCAGGAAGGCGATCATGTTCGACGCTGCGCTGACGTTGCCAAACTCGCTCAACAGCCACGGCATCGGCAGGACGATCCCTTCATTCTGCAAATGCTTCTCTTTGAGCTTGTTGATCTTGTAGTTGGCATGGTGGACGATCGCCACAGCCAGCGACTTGCCGGCCATGCCCATTTCGCCCAGCCGGGACTGATACGCGGCATAGACATCGCGGACCACCTGCACGCCCGTCCGCACGAACAATTTGACCATACCCATCGGGCCGGCCATCGCGATGGAAGAACCATCCTCAGGCTCGTGCATCAGACCGGCAACCCGGATATTGTGCTCGAACGGTTTGGTCACGTCGACATTCGTACTGCCATCAGCCTTCTGTTTCGAATGCGGGTAATACATGGCGACCTGCAGCACGCCTTCATCGTCGAACACTTCGCGGGACCGGCCGGCCAGGAATTTCATCGTTGTGCCGGGAATGACACCCACGATGCCGGCCGCGTTGCCGAACATCTGCAGGGCGATCGGATCATGCGACGAAACGATGAAGCGGCTCAGGCCTTCGATGCCGCCCACCAGCACCTTCTTCCCATAAAGCGATTCGGCAATGTTGTGATCGAGCTGCTTGTTCTCCGGCAGTTCGGGGTTCAAGGCCAGGTGCAGGCTGCTTGTCGAGCCGTCGCAGGCCTTGTGAATGGCAACCTTCAGCGCGCCTTCGGGAATGCCGGCCGCCTTCGTGATCTTATTCAGGTAATCTTCGGAGACGGGCGCGCTCATGCCGATCAGCACAGCCTCCACTTCGGAGGGCTGCCAGTTGCAGGCCCTGATTGCTTCGCGCAGGAAACGCGTCCCGACCTCGATCTCGAGCTGGGTGTGCTGCTCGCCGGTCAGGTTGAGCGGGAGATGGTGCCGGTTGCGGAAACCCAGCTCGGACAGATTCAGCTGTTCGTTGGCGGGAATCGGATGTCCGAGGCGCTGCTCCAAAAACGCCGGCAGAGCTGCATTATCATAACTATCGCCCCAGGTACCATAAACTCCTCCAATCCCAACCGCGGGATTGTTGACACACTCGATCCCAAAAGGAATGCCCTGCCCTACATTGATTACACCCTTTTCGACGTTGGGCCGGTCAAAAAACGATACTGTTGTGTTCTCACTGGTCATTTAGTTACTCCTTGTTGCTTACCATCGAAACCCCGTTGCGTTTTGAAAGTTTCGCGCCTGCCTGGGATTATAACTGCCATCTTCGGGTGACATATCCCTTTATGAGAATTCCCTTAGACGTCATCGACAAAGGTGCATCTCGTTTCAAGGATATGTGAACTATATTACTTTCAGGCTTCCAATTCCTCTCAAAATGAACTCAATTTATCGCACCCTATGAGAATAGACACTACCCATCGTATACTTGAATTATCCGGTGTATAATGAAAAAACAAGGTTACAAACTTCCATATCGTGAATTCAAGGAAGTAACCATTCATATCAATGGCTTCCACGAGTAAAAAGCGATCCGCCCAATCCCCCGCTTCCCAACGCAAATCATCGAGACCGAATAACGTAAACCTTCATGCCGCGCACAACGACGAAATCACTGTCGTTGGTATTGGCGCGTCTGCCGAAAGAGTTGAGAGATCTGTGATGAATGATTCTGCTTTTCTATGGGTAACTGCGCTATGAATCTATCTTCAATCCTTCTTGTGGAAGATCATGCCGGGTTTGCCAAGGCTCTGCTTACTATGCTCAATCACAACCCCCGGCTGAACGTTGTCGCGGTGGCCGAAACGGCCGAGCAGGCGCTCGAACAGCTGCGTGAAATGAAAGTGGATTTGGTCCTGGTGGATTTTTCCCTCCCGGATATGACCGGACTGAACCTTCTGGAGAGATTACGGGATGAATATCCCCGCCTGCAGTGTGCGATCCTTTCCGGGTATCTGCTGCCTCAGCATGCGCAGCGCGCCCTCGAAGTGGGCGCGCGCGGGTATTTGATCAAGGACAACCCGGCGGGAATCCTGACCGGGATCGAGCGTATATTAAAAGGGGAAATTTACATCAGCGACGAGCTGCGCGACGCGGGGTTCAGCGACCCGGTCAGCGGACTGACCTAGGCAGCGAACGTAGGCGGACGGGGCGTAACCAGCCCCAGTTCGCGGGCTTTCTCCACAGCCGCCGTGCGCGAATGGACGCCCAGGCGCAGGTAGAGGCTGGAAAGCAGGTTCCGAACGGTCGAGTTTGAGACGGTCATCATCTGCGCCAGGTCCGCTGTGCTCGCGTCCGGATAGGCTGCGCAGAGCGAGATGACCTCCATCTGGCGGGGCGTCAGCACATGACCATTCTCCAGTTTCTCCGATACCAGATAAAGACTGTGAGCCTTCTTGCTAAAATAGATGCCCCCGTGAGCGATCGACAGAACCACATTGCCCAGTTCCCGAAAGGCAGCCTGATCATCCTTCAGGATGTAACCGCTTGCGCCCGCTTCGATGATTGACCGCATCAGGCCCGGCTCGGCAAACATGGAAATCACCAGCACGTTGAGGCTGGGGTACTTTTGCAGCAATTTCGGGACGACATGCAGCACCGGAAATGGATTGGCGTTCTCGGCTGAGGTGCGCACGCTGAGATCGAGCAATAAAACATCTACAGGATGATCGGCCAATAACGGTTCTAATTCCTCGCCGAATGTGGCTGTACCGACAATTTCCACTTCCTGCGTACCGCTCAGGCGATAAATATACCCATCGACGATACTGGGATGGTCATCAAGGATTGCGACGCGAACTTTTGCGGGGGGCATAGTTTATCCGTTTTTAATGTTGAATGTGATGGCCAAAGGGCAGAGCGAATTTCTTCGACAGGAGCGTGCACAGATTCAGTACAAATATCCAGACGAAAACAGTGCTTGTCTATTGAACCATAACTCATTCTATTTTACAATGCTTTTAATGTTTCCATCCAGTGTTATTGGATGAGAAGGTATTCAGGTTGGCAGGTGAACAGGTCCACCATGACTCTGATTTACCTTCCCGTATTGATAAGACGATCTTAACTTTAGTGTTATTTGATAAGGCAGAAAGAAGGTCCTCCAGATGAGGGCCTTCTTTCCATTTTGCTTCCCATGCTCCCTGGAATGCTAACGCTGAATGCGTGCTGACCCACCTTTGGCAAACGCCCGCACCTGCTCGACGGTCGCCATCGTGGTGTCGCCGGGAAAGGTCGTCAGCAGAGCTCCGTGCGCCCACCCCAGATTGACAGCCTCCTGCTCCGACTCTCCACTCAACAGGCCGAAGAAAAAGCCGGAGGCAAATCCATCTCCGCCGCCAACCCGGTCATGGATGTCGAGTTCGCAGGTGGGGGAGATAAAGGTTTTGCCGTCGATCCAGGCCACCGCGCCCCACGAATGGTGGTTCGTCGAATGGACCTCACGTAGGGTGGTGGCCACGATCCTGACCTTCGGATACTTCGCCACCACCTGATCGATCATGCCGAAGAAGGTGCTCGGGTCGAGCTTGGATTTTGTAATGACATCCGGCCCCGGCACCCCCAGCCCCAGTTGCAGGTCTTCCTCGTTGCCGACCAGCACGTCGACGTTCTCGACAATCCGGCGGATCACAGCCTGGGCGCGTTCCAGTCCACCCCAGATGTTCCAGAGCTTGGCGCGATAGTTCAGGTCGAAGGAGGTCACTGCCCCGGCGGCCTTGGCAGCCTGCATCCCTTCCGCGATCAGCTCGCCGGTCGTCTCCGACAGCGCCGCAAAGATCCCGCCGCTGTGGAACCAGCGCACTCCGCCTGAAAAGACCGCCTTCCAGTCGACGTCACCCGGCTTGAGCTGGGCGGCCGCCTCGTTGGAGCGGTTGTAGAAGACCATCGGAGCGCGTACGCCCTGCCCGCGGTCGCTGTAGACGGTGGCCATGTTGGGGCCGTTCACGCCGTTATGTTTGAAGCGTTTGTAAAAGGGTTTGACACCCATGGCGCGCACCCGCTCGGCGATCAGGTCGCCAATGGGATAGTCCACGATGGCGGTGACGATGCCGGTGTTCAGGCCGAAGCAATCGGCCAGGTTGGCTGCGCAGTTGAACTCCCCACCGCTGACGTGGATCTTGCACTCGGTTGCCTTGCGGAAGGGGATAATGCCCGGGTCAAGACGATGAACCAGCGCGCCGAGAGAGACAAAGTCCAGCGCGCCGCTTTCAGGGATGTTCAGTCCATATTTCATGATTGCTCTCCTATGTTTTCCTTAATGTAGGGAAGTGGATAAATGTATGGGCTTGCCGAAAACCTTCACCACGGAGAGCACTGAGAACACAGAGAAAACCTTTTTAGAATCTCTGTGAACTTCGTGCTCTCCGTGGTAAGAAGTGCTTAGCCCATTGTAGCGTTATATCTTTACTCCGGCGTCCATTCCGTGTGGAAGACGCCTGCGCGGTCCACGCGGCGATAGGTGTGTGCCCCAAAGTAGTCACGCTGGGACTGAGTCAGGTTGGCAGGCAGGCGCGCGCTTCGATAGGCGTCGTAATAAGCCAGCGCTGAACTGAATGCCAGCGCCGGAATCCCATTTTCTGCCGCCAGTGCCACAACCCTGCGCAGCGAGCCCTGGCGGGCATTCATCCCCTTTGCAAATTCAGGATCGACCATCAGGTTGGAAAGATCCGAATTGCGCACAAAGGCCTGGCGGATGTCGTTCAGGAAGCGGGCCCGAATGATGCAGCCGCCGCGCCAGATGCGGGCGATCTCTCAATAGTTCAGGTTGTACCCATATTCCCTGCTGGCGGCCCGCATGAGTCCAAATCCCTGGGCATAGGAACAGATCTTGGCGGCATACAGCGCGTCGCGCACCCAATTGACTACATTGCCGGCAGGCTCCGTAATCTTTGGCTCGGGGCCGCTGAGCACCTTCGAGGCCGCCACGCGCTCGTCCTTGTAGGCCGAGACGATCCGCGACTCCACCGCGGCGTTGATGGTCGGGGTCGGCGCGCCCAGGTCGAGGGAGTTCTGACTCGTCCATTTGCCGGTGCCTTTCTGCTGCGCCTCGTCCAGGACTAGGTCGACGACCGCCTGGCCCGTCTCAGGGTCATGCTTCGAGAAGATATCCGCCGTGATCTCGATCAGATACGACTCGAGCTCGCCTCGGTTCCACTCGGCGAAGACCTCGTGCAGACGGGCATTGTCCAGGCCCGGGCCGCGGTGCAGGATGTCGTATGCCTCCGCGATCAGCTGCATGTCGCCATATTCGATCCCATTGTGCACCATTTTGACGTAGTGTCCCGCTCCGCGCGGACCCATGTACGCCACGCACGGTTCACCATCGACCTTGGCGCTGATCGCCTCGAAAATGGGCTTGACCAGCTCCCAGGCCTCGGGCTGGCCGCCCGGCATGAGGGACGGTCCCCACAAGGCCCCCTGCTCGCCGCCGCTGACGCCTGTGCCGATGTAGACGATGCCTTTGGCCTCCAGCTCCTTCGAGCGTCGATCCGTATCCAGGAAGAAGGTATTGCCGCCGTCGATCAGCAGGTCACCCGGTTCGAGGAAATCCCGGATGCCCGCGATGGCCGCATCGACCGGCTTCCCGGCCGGCACCATCATCATGATGCGCCGCGGACGTTCCAGGGCAGCCAAAAATCCTTCCAGCGTATCGAACGCCCCCAGGTTCTTGTCCGGATATTTGGTGCCAAAGGCCTTCACTTTCCCGGCATCGATGTCATAGCCTGCCACGTGAAACCCATTGCGCTCCATGTTGAGAGCCAGCATGTGCCCCATGACACCCAGACCCATAAACCCAAAATTAGCTTTGAACATTCATCCTCCTGACTCGATTGAGTTGTTTTCCAAAGTCTGCATTGCATTACACTACCGCGTGACTACGCGCAGAATAAATTCGGGCGGTCTCAGCTATCGCTTTCGATATAAGATCTCGCCCGCTTTCGGCACATACAAAATGCCCTGGTCTTCCCTGTCTTTCCATGCATCCAGGTTGACTTTATTCGGATCGAGATAGCCAAGGTTGAGCCGCGCGCAGTCGTCCGCGGAGATTTCGCTTGCCAGCGTAACGCGTACATTCGGCTTCTCAAGGCCCGCCTCCATCACGCC
>JBAVVF010000842.1:0-6127 GCA_049697155.1 Anaerolineales bacterium | reverse complement strand
TGCCAGCAGTGTGAAAAGCAGTGCGACAATGGAATAATTGCGCACAATGGATTGTTGCTTTTTGTTCTTCATTAGCGCCATCTCCGAATTTCAACAGCAGTTGTCCCCGTAAACAGGCCGAGGGCGATCAGACTGACAAAGTAGACGATGTCTTTTAGATGAATACTCCCGCTGCCGAACGCATCATAGAAATGCGTCTGCATGCTCAGGTAGTTGAAGACCTGTCCCGAGGCTCCTGGAAGCACCTGGGAGGGGAAACCGATCAGCCACCACAGGATCACAAACAGGCTGAGCGTCATGAAGAATGCCGCCACCTGGTTCGTGAAGATGGCCGAGATTCCCACACCCAAAGCCAGAAAAGAAGCAGCCAGCAGAATGACACCCAGATAGGAAGATAACATCAATTGCCGGTCAAGACCGGGAGTCACCATGGGCGGAATAATCGTCAGGCTTCCAATCACGATTCCGTTCAATAGAATGGGATAAATCAATGTGACGGCCACAATACTCAGAATAAAAAGAAGACCGCCCAGCCACTTGCCGGCCACCAGCTCGAAGTCGCGGACCGGGGCCGTGAGCAGCAGTTCCAGGGTTCCCATGCGGGCTTCATCGGCCAGCAGTCGCATCGTCAGGGCGGGGATGGCCAGCACGAGCAGGAAACCAAAAGACCCCGTCACCGGTGAGATATCGGGGGCCTGGCCGAATAATTGAAAGGCGTTCTGATTAAAGAAAAATATGTTCACGGCAAAGATGATGCCGGTGGTGATCAGGATCATAAAGGCCACCACATAAGCAATGGGACTGATGAAATAATGGTCGTATTCGCGTTTCGCAATTGTCCAGATGTTTCTCATGGTTGCCTCACGAAGATTTCTTTCCGCCGGCAGTCTCGCGGGTGAGTTCAAGGAAGATCTCTTCGAGACTCAATCCGACGGCGTGCATTTCGAGCAGCTCATATCCGGACTCGATGATGGCTTTTGCGACCTGCGGGCGGGCATCCTCACCTGCATCGAATTCGAACTCGACGGAGCCGTCGGGCTTCGCCTCCACGCCGCGCACTCCCTTGACCTTTGTGACCCGGCCGGTCAGGCCGTCCGAATCGCCGCGCACGCGCAGGATGACGCGCTGTGCCCCGACCAGGCGGGATTGGAGATTCTCGGGCGTGTCCTCGGTGACGATCCTGCCCTTGTTGATGATGAGCACGCGGTCACAGACCTGCTGGGCCTCCGAAAGGATATGTGTGGAAAGCAGCACGGTCCGGTCTTTGCCGATCTCCCGAATCACTTTGCGCATTTCCACGACCTGGGCCGGGTCGAGACCGATGGTGGGCTCGTCCAGGATCAGAACTTCGGGGCGATGGATCAGGGCCTGGGCCAGTCCAATGCGCTGGCGCATGCCTTTGGAAAAGGTGCCGATATAGCTGTTGGCCCGGTCCGCCAGGTTGACGTTTTCCAGGGTCTCGTGGGCACGCTCTTCCGCGTCCGGAATATGCCGCAGATCCGCCATGAATTTCAGATACTCGAGGGCGGTCATGTCGTTGTAGAGCGGGACCGTTTCCGGAAGATAACCGACCCGCCGGCGGACTTCGAGGGATTCCTCCACGATGTCATAGCCGGCCACCGTGGCCGTTCCTTCGGTGGGAGGCATATAGCCGGTCAGGATTCGCATGGTGGTGGTTTTGCCTGCGCCGTTCGGACCGAGAACGCCGACAATTTCTCCCTGCTCTGCATCGAAGGTAAGATTGTCAATGGCGCGGCGCGCGCCGTAGTCTTTGGTTAGACCATTGACTTGGATCATTAGTGCTCCTTAAAAAAAGATGGAATATGTCCAGACAAACAAAAGGCACGCGTGCCGGTGGGCAGCCGTGCCAATGACTTTCGTATCGAGTTTACTATACAGAAATTCAAAATCAAAGTCAAGTAGCTGATGACCTTCTAATCAAACGCTAATATTGTGCAACTCTGAACAAGTTGTCTGACGCGAGCCAACGCGATGCTGACTCTGGAAATCCGATTAGCGCAGGAAGAAATACCAAACCCCGGCCGCGGCAGAGACACACAGGAGAAGGATGAATAGGACAGCAATGCCGAGCATCCAGCCATTGGATGTGTCTGGCGTGATCGTTGGGCTGACAGGCAGAGGGGTGGAGTGGCGCGCTGTTTCCGTTTCAAAACCGGTGGAGATATTTGCTGTCTGATTCGTAGGCTTTAGCATTCGCTCCACGAAGTCGGGAACGCCATTTCGGTTCGCGTCCAGTTTGCGCATGGCTTCCTCGTAGCGGGCGCGGGCCTCCGGCGGCAGGTTTTCGATGCCGTTGAACTCCTGTCCATCGATGATAATCTTCATGCCATCCACGACGGCATTGGCTGCCACAATATTTTCCAGCATATCGGGAACACCGTTGCGGTTCCGGTCGGCAGAGACGTCCCGCGGCCCGAATGCGTCGCTGACTTCGGCCTGATCCGCGTCGCTGAGCAGACGTACTGCCAGTTCATACCTTTGACGAATGTCCGGCGGCATCTCGTCAACACTATGATAAGCCTTCCCGTCGATGACAATTATCTTTGGATTCATATAGACCTCCGATGAATATTGCAAGTTTACCGCCATTGGCTGATTTGGATAATGCTAGTAAACTTTGTACGCCGAAGTACGCCGAAGGCAAGCCTGGCGAAGATCCCCGGCGGGTGTGCAGCAAATCCAAAGACCAGTCTTCGCAAGGCTCAAACCTGGGACCGACGAGAGAGTTTCCATGACCGACCTGTTATATCAAACTGACAGTTACCTGCAGGAATTCGACGCGCACATTACATCCATTCTCGCGGCCGAGCGTGCTGTGGTTTTGGACCGCACCGCTTTCTATCCCGGCGGGGGAGGGCAGCCCTGTGACTTCGGAACGTTGAGGGTCGCTGCGGAAACCTATCCGGTGCAGAAGGTGAAGAAGCAGGGTGAGGATGTCCTGCACTTCCTGGGAGGGGATCTGCCGTTGCCTCCCGTCGGAGCCGCGTCGCGCGGGACCCTGGACTGGGCGCGGCGTTACGAGCTGATGCGCACGCACACCGCGCTGCACGTCCTGTGCGGAACGGTCTTTCGCGATTACGGCGCGCTTGTCACGGGCGGAGATATGGAGCCGCTCAAAGGTCGCATGGACTTCGAGTTCGAAACGATGCGCGGTGACCTGGTGCGGGAGATCGAGGCCGCGGTCAACGCGGAGGCGGCCAAAGCGCGCGAGATCCGGGTCAGGATCCTGCCGCGGGCCGAGGCATTCCAGATCCCGGATTTGATCCGGACCAAGATCAACCTCCTCCCGGAGGGGATCGCGCAGGTGCGGACGGTGGAGATCGCCGGGCTCGACCTGCAGGCCGACGGCGGCACGCATGTCCGCAACACGAACGAAGTGGGTACGATCCGTGTGGTTGATTACAAAAGCAAAGGCGCGATCAACAAACGGATTTATATCGAGATCCAATAATTCAAAAGGAGAGTGAAATGAGAAACAAGTTTGTCATCCTGCTGGCCGTGCTGGTTCTGGTGCTGGCCTCCCTGGCCTGCTCGGCATTCAGCACGGAGTTGGGCCTGTCCAACCTGCGTATGGCGTTCGACCAGGACGGCGAGAATCCGACCAGCACGTTTTCCCAAACGGACGTTTTCTATGCCGTTGCGGATCTTGCCAATGCACCGCAGGGCACGGCCGTCGAAGCCCGGTGGACCGCAGTCAATGCTGCCGATACCGAGCCGAACCTCGAATTCCAGACACAGACCCTGGATATCACGGAGGAATCCTTCTCCGGGACCATCTACTTCCAGCTGTCCAATGACGAGGGCTGGCCGACCGGCGAATATAAGGTCGATCTGTATTTGAACGGTACGCTGGCGCAGACGGCTACGTTCAATGTTCAATAAGCTCTAATCTGCCTGCATCAGAAAAAGTGCATTCCTTTTGGGATGCACTTTTTCTTTATGAAAGCATTGGAAAGTTCGCCCCCTTTTTTTACGACTGACCATGCGATTTGACTCCAGAACTATTTCTCCTGCGACAGGGCAAATACTCTGGCTACTTCCTGCGGGATGGCGCGCGGCATGCCGGTCTTCGCGTCCACAAAGACCCAGTCTGTCTCGCCTTTAACCAGGACTCTCCCGTCCGATTTGCGGATAAATTCATATTTTCGCAGCGACCTCACGCGCCGGACGTTTTCCACCCAGGTTTTGATCTCGATCTGCTCCCCGGCAAAAGCGGGCAGGAAGTATTCGATCCTGTGCTCGCGGATCACCCAGGTAGCATCGTCTCCCTGCGCTTCGATGCCGCCAATGGAGGCGTAATGTTCGACGGCGATGTCCTGCATCCACTGGACGTAGGCCACATTGTTGACGTGACCGTTCTCATCGATGGCGTCGGCCGGGATGGTGAACGGACGGGTATAGACACGGCTGGGCATGATTCTGCTCTAAAAAGATGGCTTCCGCTTTTCGACGAACGCCCGGATGCCTTCCTGCCCGTCCGGGTGCGCCGCGCAGTCGCTGATGCCCTGCCGCTCCAATTCCAGCTGTGTTTCCAGGGTGTTGTTGAAGGAATGGGTCATCAGCTTTTTCGACCAGGCAAAGGAATGAAGCGATGATTTTGTCAACTCATCGAGCAGGGCCAGCGCTTCCGTGAGCACCTGGTCATCCGGGACGACCTTTGTGACAAGTCCCCACTCGAAGGCCTGAGCGGGGGAGATCGGCTTGTCGAAGGCCATGATCTCCATGGCGCGCGCCAGCCCGACCAGCCGCGGCAGGGCGAACGACCCGCCGCCGTCGACGCTCAGTCCGCTGGAGGTGTAGGCCTGCCGCAGGATGGCAGATTGTCCGATCACGCGGAAGTCGCAGGCCAGGGCCAGAGAGAAGCCTCCACCGGCCGCGATCCCGTTGACCGCCGCGACGACCGGCTTTTCCATCCGGCGGATCTCGACGATCGACAAATGGAACTGCGGGGCCAGCCTGTATAAAACCGAACCCGCCTCCTCCGTTTGCTGGCTGATCCATTTCAGATCGCCGCCAGCACAAAACGCTTTTCCTGTGCCGGTGATCACGACTCCCTGGATCGAACGATCCGCCGCGGCGGACGAAAGCACCTCACCAAGCATCTTCATCATGTCCAGGTTAAGCGCGTTGTACGCCTCGGGCCGGTTGAGCACGATCTCCAGAAGGTTTCCAAGCTGTTGCGTCAGGATCGGATTATCCATAAGAACGTTTCCTTATGATTGGGGCGGAACACAATGCCCCTGATTTTAGCGGATAAATGAAAGGATGAACCCGGCAATTGCTCCGCTCAAACATTCCAGGCTCAATAATTAGCCACGGAGTATATCTGAAAGCCCCAATCGGGATTAATCATCTCGTTAGGAATGTCCAACCACTTCGTAGTGCACCACGGTTGGCTCGAATTCGAGCAGGAAATCCTTGTCCTCGGGATAATACTTTGCGGTTTCCACATCTTCGCCCGCAAATCCTTTGATGGCTTCAAGGCTTTCCCAGAAGGTTAGCGTGATGAAGTGAGTGACATCGCCTTCACGCCGCTCGAGGACGTGAACGCTGATGTTTCCTTTGACGGATTGGTAATCCGGGATGGCGCGGGCATTCGTGAATTCCCGGTAAGCGTCCGCCTTTGAAGTTGGGACGCGTCCATGCCACATGCGTACGATCATCTCAGCCTCCAGGTTATACAAGTAAGAAAATTCCCAGGAATGATTCGTGCTCTGTCAGGTTTCCACAGTGTGCATCCAGTTCTTTGTATTCAGCCTGCCACTCGGCCTGGAAGGAATTATAAGCTTCTGCGGAAACCCAGCGGTCGATGGTGATATATCGTCGCGGCTGCTTCGAATCGCGCAGCAGTTCCGTGCCAAGGTACCCGGTACCTTTTTGAAACAGCTGTACCCAGACCCCTTCAGCGCCGTAGATTTCCTCGAACTCCGCGACGCGATCTGCCTTTACCTGATATTCCCAAATGACGATATACATTAATCTAATGCCTAACCACGGAGACACAGAGACGCGGAGTTGTCTTCCCTGTCTTTTTTCTCAATGTCTCCATGTTACAGTGGTTCGAAAAGTTTTTATCCGGTGATTTATGCAAGATGTCTATTTCGTC
>JBAVVF010000841.1:0-5037 GCA_049697155.1 Anaerolineales bacterium | reverse complement strand
GTGCTGTGCGCCAGCACACCCAGCGGGATGTGTTTAAAACGCTCCCAGTCGTTGAGAAAGTATGGCAGGATGTGATAACCGATCTCGTAAATGTATTTTCCATGCACGTGGCTGACCACGTCCAGGTGCGGCGCGTAGATCACGACCTCCCCGCCGACGGCAACGGCCGGCTCGAGCTTGTACATGGCCTTCGCGCCGGTCCACAGTTCATCGTACATCGCAGGCGCACACGACAGAACCCGCTGGAAGGGGTTATCGACCCAGCGGATATGACGCTCCGCGGAAAGGTCCGCGGCCACACTCCAAGCCGACAGGTGATCGCCGATGAACAGTCCGCTCAACTCATGCCCCTCCACCGTCAGCGCGATCAGCGTCAGCGGCGTCTTCAGCCGGGCCGCGGCAGCATGGATCATGGCCCGCACCGGCGTATCCTTGAGCCCGATCGTGCCGACCACGCCTGCCAATGCGCCGAGCCAGTGCGTGGCGTTGATCATGTCCGGGCCGGAGATGCCCGGGAAGAGATACTTGGCGCCGCCCGAGAAGCCCACCACCTCGTGCGGAAAGATCGGGCCGAGGATGAGCACGTGATCGTATTCCAGCGCGGCCCTGTTGATGCGAATGTTGACTTCGTCCGGCAATGACGAGTGCCAGTTCCGACCGGCAATCTGTTTGATCTCGTCCTGCTGAATGATACCCAGAGAGGTCAGGGCCGCAGGTGTTCTCCAGTCATGGTTGAGCAAGCCCACATGTTTGAAAGTGGTGCTTCGCTCTTCAGCCGTGATCCCGACCAACCGATGAATGCTTTCCTCGCCCAGGGGAGGATGCGTGCCCAGCGCGACCATGAAGTCAAGTTGTTTTGTGTCGTGCAGAAGGTCAACAAGGGCGCGAAATAGGAAAGGCAGCGGCAGCGAACGCGTGTGATCGGGAATCAAAACCAACACGCGCTGGCTGCCAAACTTCCCAGCGAGTCCTTTCTGCAGGGTTTCAAGGATCTGCTCGTTTGCGAGAAGCTGACCCGGAGGAGATATCGCTTGTGAAGAGATCATTTTCAGAGCCTGTTGGGGCGACCCAGCAGGTTCGCCTCAAAGAGTAGGAATTCAATCGTGACGGGTCGCCCTTACAATAGCAGACCCAGATGCTTATCGAAGTGCGCTTTCAAACCGTCGTAATAGGCAGTTTCATGCTTTGCCAGCGCGGCCTTGAGTTGCGGTCCAAACTTTGCCAGCGCGGATCCAAAGGTGACATGCAACACCTCGCGGGCACGGAAATCATCGAGCAGCGAAGGCAGATCATCGGTTTTGGGTAACTGGTCCAGTTGAGCCGAAACGTGATAAGTGCGCTTGTCCGTTTCGTAGCAGTCGCGTCCCAGTGAATAGATTTTCAGGAACAGGTCCGGTTCGTGTTTCGTCAGCACCCGCAGGGCTTCAAGATAACTCGTCCCGGCCGTCTTGACGTGGATGCGCTCACCCCAGTGTTTCGCGATCAATGGATAGACGCTGAACTTATCCGAGCCGGAATGCAGGCTCAGCTTATAGGTTCCCAAGCGTGCGGTGATCGCGGCGTGCTTCGCCAGCTCGGCATCCAGGGCATCCAGGTCACCGATGTAATCCACGCCTTTTTCGAAGCGCCCGATGAAGCGCGGCGCCAGCGACGTGAAGCGTACACCCAGGCGCGTCAATTCACTGGCGATGAAGAAGTGCTCGAACGGCGTCGTCGGCGAATCCGTCTCATCCACCGACATCTCGAAATCGAAGTCGTCTTTTGCATCGGACAGGCGCTTGAACATCGTGACGGCGTGCCGGATGGCTTTCCCATACTTGACCGTGGCCCGCATCAGCGTCTCGGCTTCGAAGCGGCCCCAGGCCTGCTCCCTTTCCTCGCCTAAATACACGGCCGAGAGTTCATCCCAGTTAAAACCTGTGAGCTTTTGCTTTAACGCCTCCAGCGGATCGGTGTCGGCCGCGTTGTCCACGTACTCGCCCGGATCGACGGTGAAGAATGTGTAGCCCGCGGCGACAAATGGAGGGATATCCTCGGGCGTCTTCAAGTGATCGGCATCCGCGCCCCAGGGCCCGTCCCAGCCCGCGGCATCCAGGGCGCGCCGGGCGTCGTCCATGACCTGTTGAGGCGTGCGTCCCGTGCGCGCGTTCTCACGGACGGATTGCTGTGCGAAGATCGGCGCGAACTTCGTCCCGCGCACCGCCGCGATGTGACCGGGCGTCGCCAGCCCAAGCCGGTCGCCAAAGCCAAAGGAGGGAGAGAGAGAAAGAGGAGTGAGCATTTTAGTATCCAGTGATCAGTATCTAGTGGTCAGTATTCAGTAGTCAGTTCAATCGGTAGGCGCGTTTCGCAAGATTAACAGCCAGATCCTGCATCATCGCACGGGCGTCGTTCATGTCGATAACGTGACGGGCAACCAGTCCCGCCAGCCAGTTGGCCGCAGCGCGCCGCCAGACGTCGTGGCGGGCAGGGATGGAACAGAAGGCGCGCGTGTCGTCGTTGAAGCCGGCGGTATTGTACAGCCCGGCCGTCTCCATCACCTGGTCGAAGTAGCGCGCCATGCCGTTCAGGCTGTCGAAGAACCACCAGGGCGGACCCAGCTTCAATGCCGGATAGTGCCCGGCCAGCGGCGCCAGCTCGCGGGAGTAGGCCGTCTCGTCGAGCGTGAACAGGATCAGGGTCAGGCGTGCGTCGTTGCCATATTTGTGGAGAAGCGGCAGCAGGCTGCGCGTGTATTCGGTCTGGACCGGAATGTCCGCGCCTTTGTCGAGTCCGAATCTTTCGAAGATCACATTGTTGTGGTTCCGGAACGACCCGGGATGGAGCTGCATCACCAGCCCATCCTCGATGCTCATGCGCGCCATTTCCATCAGCATGTGAGCGGTGAAACGGGCCGAGTCCCCGGAACTCCACTCGCCCTTGAGCGCGCACTGGAAGGTCGCTTCCGCTTCCATCGGCGTCAATTCCGCGGTGGCAGGGGTCAGCGCGGCGTGGTCGGTGGCGGCAGCCCCCATCGACTTAAAGTAGGCCCGGCGCTGTTCCAGCGCACGGATGTAGGATCGGTAATCGACGATATGGATACCGCTGACTTCGCTCAGTTTATCGATGTTTGCCCGCCAGTCCGGTGCATCGAAGTTCACAACTCCGTCGGGGCGGAAGGTCGGCAGGACGCGTCCCCCCCACCCGCTTTGGCGGATGGCCTGGTGATGCGGAAGTGTATCCGTCGCGGCGTCGGTGGTGTAAAGGACTTCGATGTTGAATCGCTCGAAGAGCCGGCGCGGAGAGAAATCGGGCGAGGCCAGCTTGTCGGAAAGAAGATCGAATAACCGGTCCGCGTTCAAGGCGTCCGGCTTTTCCTGCACGCCAAAGACCGAGCCCAGCTCATCCGTCAGCCAGATCCCGCTGGGTGTGCCGCGAAAAAGATGGAAGTTCTCGCAAAATATCCGCCAGACTTTGCGGTGGTCACTCTCACCCTCCTCCCCGCTCCCCGCTTCGACTGCGGGCTTCGCTTCGCTCGCCCTCCGCTCAGCGCGAATGGGAGAGGGGAGCACACCAAGCTGTTCGAGCGGGATGCCCTGTGAGTAGAGCATACGCGTGACATAGTGGTCGGGGATGATGAACAGGTCAGCCGGTGAGCCGAACGTCGCGTTCGGGTCGGCAAACAGGCGCGGGTCCACGTGCCCGTGCGGACTGACGATCGGCAGGTCGACGACCTCAGCGTACAGGCCGGCGGCAATGCCGCGCACGGCTGGATCGGGATCAAAGAAACGGTTCTCAGATGTGTTCAAAAGCGGCTTCACTGACATGTTATTTTGTCCTCACAGGGATTCGCCTGACTGCCTCGGTACGCTCGGGTGCACTTTCCCGGATCACCAGTTCAGGCTGAAGGACGACCGGGCCGGCATCGCTCGGACAATCCCGCAGGCGCTCGAGCAGGGCCGTCACGGCCCGGGCGCCCAGCTCGTAGCGCGGGACGCGGCAGGTGGTCAGCGCCGGGGATACCAGGGCCGCCACCGGGATGTCGTCGTGCCCGACGATGGCCAGGGTATCCGGGACGCGGCGCCCGGCGTGGATGGCGGCTTGCAGCGCGCCGATGGCCACGAGGTCGTTGTAGCAGAACAGGGCAGTTAACATGGGGTGGGTTTTGAGCAGCGCGAGTGCCGCGTCATGGCCGCCCTGCACCGAAGGCGGACAGTAGATCAGCCAGCTTTCGTCCCAGGGCAGGCCGGCCTCCTGCAGGGCGGACAGCAATCCCCTGCGCCGATCCGCGCCGCTTTGCGAGGTGGCCGGGCCGGCCAGAAAGCCGATGCGCTGGTGTCCGCTCTGAAGGAGGTGATGCGCGGCCTGCCAGCCGCCGCGCTCATCGTCGAGCAGGACCGTATCGAAAGTCCGCTCGCCGGTCTGCTCGACCCGGCGATTGACGAGCACCGCGGCCGGAAGATTCGCAAGCACGTCGATCAGCACTGCCTCGTCGAGGCGCGAGCTGCAGACGATCAGCCCATCGACGCGCTTCTCCTCCAGCGACCGGATCAGCGCCAGCTCGCGCTGCGGGTCTTCTTCTGAATTGCACAGGAAAACGTGGTAGCCGTTCGAATACGCCAGCCGCTCGGCACCCTGCGTGATCTCGGCAAAAAACGGATTGCTGACGTCCGGAACGACCAGACCGATCGTGGAGGTCTCGCGGGTGGCCAGGCTGCGGGCAATGCCGCTCGGACGATAGCCCAGGCTGGCAATGACGTCGAGGACGTGCCGGCGGGTCTCCGGGCTGACGTCCCCCTTATTGTTGATGACCCGCGAAACGGTCATCAAAGAGACCCCGGCCTGGCGGGCCACATCGGCCATGGTAATTCGCTTGGACATTGAGTTGCTCCGAATGTTAGCGCTACCGGTAGCGCTAACAGCATTTTAGCACTCGCCGCGGGCCAAGTCAATACGGGGAGTGGCGAAAAGTGTGGGTAAAAAACTTCTTAGCCACAGAGAACACTGAGCCCATTGAGAAAAAATCTCTTAAAACTCTGTGGCTTAACGCCCTCAGGT
>JBAVVF010000840.1:0-9252 GCA_049697155.1 Anaerolineales bacterium | reverse complement strand
GTAAAATAATCATGTCGTTGCGAGGAGGGGCGCCAAAGGCGCCGCGACGAAGTAACCCCCGCCTATGAGGAGACTGCTTCGTCAGGCTGAAGCCCTCCTCGCAGCGACATACGATAAGGAGCATTCATGGACTGGAAAGATAAAACCCTACTCATCACCGGCGGGACCGGCTCGTTCGGCAAGAAGTTTACACGGATTGCCCTGCAGGAAAAACAACCCAAGAAGATCATCATCTTCAGCCGGGATGAGTTGAAACAGCACGAAATGAAGACGCAAGGCTACGATCATCCCTCGCTGCGCTATTTCATCGGCGACGTGCGGGACCGCGAGCGGCTCGTGCGGGCCATGCACGGTGTGGACATTGTCATCCATGCCGCGGCGCTCAAGCAGGTGCCCACCTGCGAATACAACCCGATGGAGGCCATCAAGACCAACATCATGGGCACGGCCAACGTGGTCGAAGCGGCTCTCGATGCGGGCGTCAAGAAGGTGATGACGATCAGCACCGATAAGGCCGTCAACCCGGTGAACCTGTACGGCGCGACCAAGCTTGCGGCGGAGAAACTGACCGTCCAGAGCAACGCCTACGCGGCGGGCACCGCGACCCGCTATTCGTGCGTCCGCTACGGGAACGTGGTCGGGAGCCGCGGCTCGGTCATCCCGCTGTTCCTCAACCAGCGCGCCAGCGGAACGGTCACGATCACGGATGAGCGCATGACCCGCTTCTGGCTGTCGCTCGAACAGGGCGTCCGCTTTGTGATGAACTGTATCGAACAGATGGAAGGCGGGGAGGTCTTTGTCCCAAGGATTCCCAGCACCAAAACCATTGACCTTGCGAAAGCGATCGCGCCGGACGCAAAACTGAACATCATCGGCATTCGTCCCGGCGAAAAGCTGCACGAAGTTCTGATCTCGGAGGATGAAGCCCGCAATACGGTCGAGCGCGAGACCATGTTCGTCGTCAAGCCGCCGGAGACGCTCTGGAAGCGTGATATGCATTACGAGGGCAAATCCCTGCCGGAGGGCTTCCGCTTTTCCAGCGATACGAACACCCAGTGGCTGGATATCGACGGGATCAAGAAATTCGTTGCCCCATTCGAGGAATTATTCGCCCAGGGAAAGCTGGAAGGATGAGGAAGTATACAAGTATACAAGTAGGCAAGTAGACAGGTATACAAATACTTGTTTACTTGTATACTGATTTACCTATACCATGGCACGTATATTGATCACCGGTGCAAGCGGACTCCTCGGAATCAACCTCGCGTTGGAAGCGATGCGCGCCCACGAGGTCATGGGGGTGGACCGCGGCAAGCTGAAGTCCGCGCCCTTCCCGGTGCTCAAAGCCGACCTGCTTCACCGGAACGCGATCGATTCCATACTCGAGCGCGCCCAGCCCAACTGGCTCATCAATTGCGCCGCGCTGGCAAACCTGGAGACGTGCGAAGAAAATCCGGACCTGGCTCGGGTTCTCAATGCCGAAATCCCCGGCGAGCTGGCGCAGGCCTGTCGAAAGAGGGGCGTCCGGTTTGTCCACATCTCCACCGACTCGGTCTTCGATGGAGAAAAGGCGGACGTGTACACGGAAGAGGATCCGCCCAGCCCACCAGGCACATATTCACAGACCAAGCTCGATGGTGAGCGCGCCGTGCAGGGTGCGGATGCAAAAGCCATCATTGCCCGCGTCAACTTCTACGGCTGGAGTCTTGGCGGCAAGCGCAGTCTGGGCGAATTCTTTGTCAACAGCCTGAGCGCAGGCAAGCACGTGAATGGCTTTACCGATGTGATTTTTTGCCCGATGCTGGTCAACGACACCGCCCGTCTCCTGCTGGCCATGCTGGATGAGGGACTGTCCGGGCTTTATCACGTCGTTGGCGGGCAGGCCATGAGCAAGTACCAGTTCGGGGTCGAGGTGGCCCGCAAGTTTGGGCTGAAAGAAAGCCAAATCGAGCCGACCTCGGTCCTTTCGTCCAGCCTGACCGCCCGTCGTTCCCACAATTTAAGGCTGTCTATCCACAAACTATCCACAGATCTGGGACGCGAAATCCCCCAGTTCTCCACCGGTTTGGACGAGTTTTATACACAGTACCAGCAGAGTTATCCACAGAAAATCAGGGGTTATCAACAGGAGTTACCCACAGAATCTTAGAGGTTATCCACAGGTAAACATATGAAGAACTTACTGAAAATCGAGGAATTCTTTTTATTCGGGCTTGCGCTCTTTCTTTTTTCGGGTCTGGACTACGGCTGGAGCTGGTACGCGCTCCTGTTTCTGGCGCCCGACCTGAGCATGCTCGGCTACCTGACCAATCCCCGCCTCGGCGCCTGGACCTACAACCTGGTCCACCACAAGGGGCTGGCGGTGGCGCTTTATGTTTTGGGCTACCTGCTTGCCACTCCCTGGCTGATGTTCGCCGGGACGATCCTGCTCGGCCACTCCAGCCTCGACCGCGTGTTTGGCTATGGCTTGAAATACCCTGATTCATTCAAAGCCACACACCTGGGTGTGATTGGAAAGTAAACCAAGGGCTTCGCAGTAATCATGTACAACCATGCCCCTCCAAACTATGTCTGCCCGTTCTGCCGGCTGGTTCGAGGCCAGGAAAGTGACCAAAGCCAGTTGAAACAAACAGACATCGTTTTTCGGACTGCTGACACCACTGCTTTTATGGCAACCAGAAAGTATCCCAACAATCAGGGTCACGTGCTGGTCGTTCCCAACGAGCACTTTGAAAACATCTATGACCTGCCGCTGGCTCTTTCCACAAAGATCCATGCCCTGAGCAGGAATGTCGCCCTGGCAATGAAATCGGAATATCAGTGTGATGGGATCACGATCCGGCAGCACAATGAGCCGGCCGGGGATCAAAACATCTGGCATTACCATCTGCATGTGATCCCGCGCTACGACAAGGATGATTTTCAGGGCGCCCAAAAGAGTCCATTTGAGGCCGGTGAGCGTGCCGAACTTGCTCGAAGATTGAAGGAATGGTTCAGCAGGTCTTGAAACAGGAAACCTATGACACTTGAACTTCTCAAATCGAAAACCGGCCGGACCCTGATCGAATCGCACCGCGGCTGCGAAGGACTGGGCCTGCCTCAAAATTCCTGGCCTGCGATCAAGCTTGGGCATCAGTTGGGCGCGGACCTGCTCGAAGTGGATGTGCAGATGAGCCGGGATTGTGTCCCGTTCCTGCGCCACAATTACCAGCTTCCCGATGGACGCTGGTGTGCTCAATTGCCCTGGAGTGAATTGAAACAGCTCATGATCGAGGGCGAACCTTTGCCGCTGCTGGAAGATGTGCTCGTCTGGGCGCGCGAGGCGGGCGCAACATTGTCGCTCGATATCAAGACCTTTTTCAGCCCGCAAGGAAGTCTGTCAAAGGAAGTCCTCCGCTTGCTGGAGCGAACCGGCATGCTGGAAAAAGTTTTGCTGCTGTTTTTCGATCACCATGACCTGCTGCATGCAAAACAGGCGTACCCTCAACTGACCACCCGCGCTTTGCTGACGGGCAGGCTGATCGACTTCCCGGAATACCTGCAAAAGATCGACGCGGATGGCGTCAGTCTTTCGTATGGGATGTTTCGCCCGGTGGATGTCGAGCAAATCCATTCGATCGGCGCTTTTGTCAGCCTGAACGGGGTCTGGAACCCGGACAGCGACCTGTTCCGAACCCTGGACATCGATATCTTTTCGCACAGCAATCCCGTCGAAGCCAGAAGGATTTTGGAACGTCAATAAAATCGGAGGACACAATGGAAATCAAGTTTGGCAGCCGAACCATCGGTCTGAATCATCCCACCTACTTCATCGCGGACATCGCCGCCAATCATGATGGCGACCTGGAGCGCGCGAAGCTGCTGATCCACCTGGCCAAAGAGGCGGGAGCCGACGCCGCCAAGTTTCAGAACTTCGACGCGCCGAAGATCGTCTCGGATTATGGCTTCAGCCACATGAACGCCCAGGTCAGCCATCAGGCCAGTTGGAAGAAATCCGTCACCGAGGTCTATCGAGCAGCCTCCATTCCCTTCGAGTGGTCACTGACCCTGACGGAGGAATGCCAGGAAGCGGGCATCGATTATTTTTCATCACCATATGACTTCACCGCGATTGACTTCCTCGATCAGTACGTGCCCGTCTATAAAGCCGGTTCCGGTGAGATCGACTGGATCGAAGCTTTGGAGCGCATGGCGAGCAAGGGTAAGCCGTTCTTCGTCGCGACCGGTGCATCCACGATCGGCGAAGTGCAGAGGGCTGTCCATGCCATTTTGAAGATCAACAGGCAGCTGGTACTGATGCAATGCAATACGAACTATACTGCCAGCCCGAACAACTATGACCATCTGCATATCAACGTTTTGAAGACCTATGCCACGATGTTCCCGGATGTGATTCTGGGACTCTCCGATCACACGCACGCCCTGGCTCCCGTTCTCGGCGCGGTGACGCTGGGGGCGCGCGTCATCGAGCGTCACTTCACCGACAGCAACGACCGCGAAGGCCCCGACCACAAGTTCGCCATGGATCCCGAGAAATGGGCGCGAATGGTCGCGGAGACGCGCCTGCTCGAACGGTCCCTCGGCTCCTCCGACAAGTTCGTCGCCGAGAACGAGAAAGATACCTCCGTCGTCCAGCGGCGCTGCCTGCGCGCGGCCCGCGACATCAAGGCCGGTGAAACCTTCAGCCGCGATATGATCGACGTGCTGCGGCCGGCCACTCCCGGCGCGATCAAACCCGACCAGATTGGCAATGTCATTGGCACAAAGGCGCTGCACGATTTCAAGTATGGCCAGGAATTGCGCTGGACGGATCTGGGAGCTTAGAGTTCCAGGTCCCATGTTCCAGGTTCTTGTTCATCATTGAACTTAATAACGGGAAATAGTGGAGGAAATAGAATGACTAGCATAACAAAATTCGAAGATTTGATTGCCTGGCAGGAGGCACGAACACTGGTGAAAATGGTTTACAGAATAACGTCGGATGGTACCTTTGCGAGAGACTTTGGAATGCGTGATCAAATTCAGCGTGCGTCTGTTTCTGTGATGGCGAATATTGCCGAAGGATTCGATTGCGAATCCACAGCCGAGTTCGCTCGCTTTCTGGGTTTTGCACGTCGTTCCGCTGTAGAGGTTCAATCCCTGCTCTATGCCGCACTGGATGTGGAACATATCAAGCCGGATATTTTCAAGTCCCATTATGAACAGGCAAAGAAGTGCAAGGCTTTGGTCGGCGGTCTAAAGCATGGAATTCTCAAAAACCCGCGCCGCGCGAATTCACCAAGCCGTTCTTAATACCTGGAACTTGACACCTGACACCTGGAACCTGACACCTGGAACCTGACACCTCAAACCTGACACCTGACACTTGGAACGTGAAACTTTGAAGGTCATCTACTTTTCCAAAAACTACACCCCTCACGATTATCGCTTTCTGTCCTCCTTGGCAAAGACAGAGCATGAAATATTCTATTTAAAGCTGGAGTCAAACCAACGCCAGACTGAGGACCGTCCTGTCCCCCAAAACGTTCAGCAAATCCACTGGGCGGGCGGACAGCGCGAGTTCCGCTGGAGCGATATTCCCAAATATGTGCTGAGTTTGCGGCATGTGATCAAGGAGATCCAGCCGGACTTGATTCACGCGGGACCGATTCAAACTTGCGCCTTTCTCGCTGTATTGAGCGGCTTCCGTCCGATTCTCACGATGTCGTGGGGCTACGATCTGGTGCAGGAAGCGGACCGCAATCGCTGGATGAGATGGGTGACGCGTTACACGCTGAAGCGCAGTGCATACTTCGTCAGCGATGCCGATGTCTCGCGGGAGAAGGCCGTTGCCTTCGGGATGGATGCCGCCAGGACCGTCACGTTTCCCTGGGGCATCGATTTGAAGCATTTCCGCCCAAAACCGTCGGCTAATCGTAAATCGCAAATCGCAAATCGCAAATCGAAAGTCGTAAATCGTAAATCCTTCACCTTGTTCTGCAACCGCACCTGGGAACCCATCTATGGCGTGGATGTTCTGGCGAAGGCCTTTGTCAGGGTGGCAGCCTTGAATCCCGGCCTGGACCTGATCCTTCTGGGCGGAGGCTCACAGGGTCCGAAGCTCCGCCAGATCCTGATGAATGCCGGTCTGCTGGCACGCGTCCATTTCGGCGGGCAGGTCGCCTACAGGGATTTGCCGCGCTGGTATCATATGGCCGATCTCTACATCTCGGCCTCCCACGTGGACGGTTCGTCCGTTTCGCTGATGGAGGCGCTGGCCAGCGGACTGCCCTGCCTCGTTTCGGACATCCCGGGCAACCGCGAATGGATCGCGGATGGCGTCAACGGCTGGCTGTTCCGCGATGGGGACGCGGAGGATCTTGCAGAAAAAATTCTCCACGCGCTCAAAAATCGCCGCTCATTCAGGAGAATTGGCAAAGCTGCACGCCGGACTGCCGAGCAAAAAGCAGACTGGCAAAAGAACTTTGGTAAACTTCTTGAGGCCTATGAGCGGTGCCGAGACCATTATCGCACTGCCAGGTAGCATTTATGAAACCAAAAGTCGTTGCTATTATCCAGGGACGCATGTCCTCCTCACGCCTGCCGGGGAAGATCCTTGCGGACATCGCCGGTCAGCCCATGCTGCAGCGCGTCTTCCTCCGCACCTCGCGGGCATCCACCGTGACCGAAACGATCTTCGCCACGACGACCGACCCCTCCGACGACCCGGTCGCGGAATACTGCGACTTCAGCGGGATCCCGTTCACCCGCGGCAGCCTCTACAATGTGCTCGACCGTTACTATCAGGCCGCCAGGGAAACGAAGGCGGATGTGGTTGTCCGTATCACGGCCGATTGTCCGGTCATTGATCCGGCGCTGATCGATGATGTCGTCCGAGCCCTGCTCGATGACGAATATGATTTCGCCTGCAACCGCCTTCCGCCTCCCTGGCCCCGCACCTATCCCATCGGGCTGGATGTGGAAGCCTGCACGTTCAAAAACCTGGAGAAGGCCTGGAAGAAAGCCAGGGAACCTCAGCACCGCGAACATGCCATGCCTTACTTCTACGAAGGTGTTGAGCTGACCCGTCAAAGCCGGACGCTCGAGGCGGGTGTATCTCCGCGCGGCTTCAAGGTCGCGTTGCTGCATCACACCACCGACTTCGGCGATTACCGCTGGACCGTGGACACTCCTCAAGACCTGGAGTTTATCCGCCAGGTGTACAGCCGCTTCGACGGTCGCGATGACTTCACCTGGAAGGAAGTGTTGGATGTCGTGCACAACGAGCCCAAATTGATGGAGATCAACGCGGCGGTAAAGCATAAAACCTTGAAAGATCTTGATGAGCGCGCTACTGATCACTGAATACTGACCACTGAATACTGATTACTGATGCCCCTGATTACTTTCTTCTCCGCCCCCAAACCCTTTACCGATCCGCACATCGCGACGATCCAGTGCAACGCGCTCAAGTCCTGGACCCTGCTGCCCGATGTTGAGGTCATCCTGCTCGGCGAAGAGACCGGCCTGGCAGTCGCGGCCCGCGAGCTCGGGGTACGGCACATCCCTGACGTAAAGCGTAACGACAGCGGCACGCCGCTGATCTCATCCATGATCGAGCTGGCCCGCGCAAACAGCCGCAGCGATCTGCTCTGCATCATCAACACGGACATGATCCTGATGCCCGATTTCCTCGAAACAGCACGTAGGTCACGCTTGCAGCGTGACAAATGCTATGTCCTCCTCAGCCAGCGCTGGGACCTCGATATCACTCAAGCCATTGAATTCACCGAAGGTTGGAACCATCGTCTGTTGTCCATGGTCCATGGTCAGGGTTCCCTTCATCGTCCCGCGGGCAGTGACTATTTCCTCTTTCCCCGCTCCTGCTACACCGACGTTCCCGACTTTACCATCGGCCGGGCCGGCTGGGATAACTGGATGATCTACAAGGCGCGCAAGGAAGGCTGGCCCGTGATCGATTGCACACCGTCGGTCATGATCGTCCATCAAAACCACGATTACAGTCATCTGCCTGGCGGGAGGCCGCACTACGAACATCCTGACACGAACGAAAACATCCGTCTGGCGGGAGGGCAGGCCAACATCCGCTACACAGTCCTGGATGCGACCCACCAGCTGTCGGCGGATGGTAAACTTGTTCGCCCGAAGATGTCCTACCTGCGCTTCCTGCGCCGCCTGGAACTATTCCTGCGCAGGATGTTTTTCTTCCTGCCCGAGGACATGATCGAGAATGTCGCGCGCCCGAAGAGATGGAAGAAGAGAATCAAAAAGCTGTTTCGATAATTCGATCTTCGATTATCGTTCCAACCCTGACACCTGATACCCGACACCTGACACTTGGAACCTGACACCTGGAACCTGACACCCCATGCGCAAAGGTCAAAACCCTGCCAAATTCGTCAAAGACGTTCCCCGCCCCGAGCGGATCACTGCTGCGCTGCTCAACTACATTCCCTTCCTGAGCGGATTCTATGCCGAGACGCTCGACGTCCTGAAAGTATGCCTGGAATCGATGCGGAAGGATGCGGGCTTGCCGTTCGACCTGCTGGTCTTCGATAACGGTTCCTGCGCGGAAGTGCGCGACTACCTGGTCGGGGAAAAGGAGGCGGGACGCATCCAGTATTTGATTCTGGCTGAGAAGAACATGGGCAAGGGCGGCGCCTGGAACGTGATGCTGGCAGGCGCACCCGGCGAGATCGTGGCCTACACCGACAGCGACGTTTTGTTTTCGCCACAATGGCTCTCACGCTCGGTGGAAATCCTCGAAACCTTCCCGGACGTCGGCATGGTGACCGCCCGGCCCTTCCGCACGCCGCCTGAGTTTCTTGAGTCCACGCTCAAGTGGGCACGCGCAAACGCGGAGCTGGAAGAAGGGCAATTCATCTCCTGGGAACGCTTCCTGGAGTTCAACCTCTCGCTGGGACAAACCGAAGAAGAGAATAAGAAAATCTATGCGGAGACGAAGGACTGGCGTATTCAATACAAAGGCCTGACCGCCATGGCCGGCGCGTCCCACTGGCAGTTCACGGCCTACAAATCCACCCTTCAGCAGTTCCTGCCCTTCGACATGGACAAGCCGATGGGCCAGGTCCGCCAGCTGGACAAACGTATGAACGACGCCGGCCTGCTGCGGCTGATGGTCTCCGATCCGCTGGCGATGAATATGTCCAATACGCTGGGGTATTTGAGAGGCGAGTTGGGAAGGGAAGACACAAAAGTAAAAAGTAAGAAGGTAAAAGGTTTGGTTCGCCG
>JBAVVF010000839.1:0-2562 GCA_049697155.1 Anaerolineales bacterium | reverse complement strand
GACCTGACCGTCCTCGATGAAAAGCTCAATCTGCAGGTCTTCGCCCGGGAAGCCCAGGCCACGCGCCGCGCTGCCGCCGCTCGCTGAAAGCCCGCCCGCTCCAGGAGCTCAACATGAACGATGCGCCCGACCCGTTCGCGTTCCCTGATCTCAACGATGAAGCCGTCATCGCACTGAATGACTTCCTGGAGGAGTTCTACACCCGCTTCCAGAACCACTACTTCGCTCAGATGCACCGCTTTGTCGCTGGCCTGTCACGACCGGATCTGTACAACGATCAGATGGCACTGCCGCTGGACGATCCGCCGTTCTGAGCCGCCAGCCCTGATCTCGGCAACGCCGCCGGAATACCTACGCCTCCAGCCCATCATCAATCGTGAAAATCAGGCCATCAAATCGGGTGACCGCTCTCAGTACTTGATGTCCTTGCTACGTCGCAAGCTGGCGCTCAGGTTCTCGAACAATCCGGCGCCATACTTCGCGCGCTCCTGGCCTCGCTGTTCGAACTCCTGGATGTGGCATCCGACAGTCCAGTTCCGGAGCGTCAGGCCAACGTTGATCGCGAGTGAAGCACCCGCTGCGAAGTGAGAGTGAGTTCTCGCGATCGTCTGTACCAAGGCGGAGAAGGTCAGCGCGATTGCGTCTTCACGATCTTTCAGAGCGCGGTTAGTGCGATTCCGCCGACGAGCATCGATTGTCGTTGACCGTTGTTTCATTCGATGGCGCATGGATTCCGGGGGATAGACGCATAGACGCGCACCGCCCGAGTCTCCGTGGCCCGTCGAGTCCATGTTCTTGCTGGCTTGCGTTCGGCTCCGCAGGCCAACTCGGCAGAGCAAAACGCGTGCGTGCGCCAGCAGGAACTTCTCGCTTGTGCCCAAACCCACTCTCAAACCACGCCGATTGATAGGGGGGCTACGGCAGCACCGATACGCCCGGAGTGGACGTGCCGTACTTGCGCCTGCGCGGGCGCTGGCTGCAAGACGCCGGTTTCGTGCGTCGTTGACACGCACCGCTTCTCGCGCGTCCGGTCATGGATTTCCGTGACCTCCGGCGTCAGATTCTCATCGCAAGTCAGCCATCTCGTACAGCGGCCGGATTTCGATCTCGCTCGGTCCCGGCATGGGATTGGGGCAGCGCTTCACCCAGGCGACTGCCTCATCGATGTCCTTGACTTCCCAGAGCCAGAAGCCGGCGACCAGCTCCCGGGTCTCGGCGAAAGGTCCGTCGATGACCGTACGGCCGGGACCATCGAACGCAATACGCTTGCCCTGCGAGGAGGGCTTGAGGCCGTCGGCGGCGAGCAGGATGCCGGCATTGCGAAGCTCGTCATTAAATCTGCCCATCGCCTCCATCATCTCGGTCGTCCAGGTCGTGGGGAAAAAACCCTTCTCGCTGTCGTCGGTCGCCTTCACCAACACCATGACACGCATCTGTCTCCTTGTTTGAGCCGGCCTCATCGGCCTGGAATCGGAACGACGAACGGGGTTTTCGGAAACCGACATCGTCCTGCAAAGTTTTTTCGACGGTTGATCGGTGCCGGATGCATGTCGATCCGGCGCCGAAGTGCGGTGCGGACGAGGCCGGCGGGTCGGAAGCGGACGTATCGTTTTCGCGCTTCATATCGGTTGTCCGAATGCGGAAAGCGCCGAGAGTGCGGCAATAGCAACGAAACGTGTGAACGCCCTCTGGCATTCCGCAGCAGAGGTATTTCACTGCAAGTGAATGCACGCGAGCCTCTATTTCTCGTACTTTCATGCACGTAGACGCGCCTTCACCAGTGCGATATTTTCGCGTCCGGCTCGATGAGCACCCAACTTGGCATTCGCTTTCACTCGTGCCACGAACCATGAATGCGATCCTTCGAGAAGAATGTGAGGCCCCTGTGCTGACCCATGAGGCAATTGAAGTCCACCTCAGCTACCTGCGGCCGGCCGTCGAAGCTCTGGGCCAGAAACTGGACCAGGCCAACAAAGATCGTGTCGCTGCCGAGGCGATGCTGGCCGAGAAGATTGATCAAGCCAACAAAGATCGTGCTGCCGGCGATGCCATGCTGGGCGAGAAGATTGATCAAGCCAACAAAGACCGTGCTGCCGGCGATGCCGTGCTGGCCGAAAAGATTGATCAAGCCAACAAAGACCGCGCTGCCGGCGATGCCATGCTGGCCGAAAAAATTGACAAGACCAACGAGAAGATCGATCAAACCAGCAAAGAGCTCACTGACCGGATTTCGAAGATTCAAGGATCGCTTGATGGTCTCAAGTGGTTCATCGGCAGTGTCGCCCTGATCCTCTCGGGCCTCTCGATCGCGCATAATCTGGGCTGGATCTGACCGCTCCCCGTGCTCATTACCCCCGGCGACCGCGTTACTTGCGCGGGCGCTGGGGCAGCGAACGGCGGAAGGTCAGTAACCCTGACTGCCGAAACGTATGTCGGGCTGTCTGTGAGTGGCGATCCGGAGTGGGTCGCGGAGATCGAAAAACCGATCTTCAGCTTGGGGTCGTCAATAAGCGCGTCTTCCGCAAGGTCGACTTATCCAGGCAGGCCTCCAATCCCGCCTGC